>JBEKFN010000017.1:0-21927 GCA_050013295.1 Terriglobales bacterium | reverse complement strand
GTAGCCTACCAATTCCGCCAGGATGGGCGCGCCTCGGCGGCGGGCGTGTTCGAGTTCTTCGAGGACGAGGATGCCGGCGCCTTCGCCCATCACGAAGCCGTCGCGGTCCTTGTCCCAGGGACGGCTGGCGCGGGCAGGGTCGTCATTGCGCGTGGAAAGGGCGCGCATGGCGGCGAATCCACCGACGCCCATGGGAGTAATGGCGGCTTCGGAGCCTCCGGCAATCATTACGTCGGCGTCGCCATGCTGGATGATGCGGAAGGAATCGCCGATGGAGTGGGCGCTGGTGGTGCAGGCGGTGGCCGTCGCTTCATTCGGACCCTTGGCGCCGAAGCGCATGGAGACGTGTCCGGCGGCGAGGTTGATGATGGCGGCAGGGATGAAGAACGGGGAAATCTTGCGCGGTCCGCCCTCGAGGAGCGCGGTATGTTCGCGTTCGATCACGTCGAATCCGCCGATGCCCGAGCCGATATGCACGCCTACGCTCTCGGCGTTTTCGGGCGTGACCTGGAGGTTGGACATCTTCATGGCTTCGTCGGAGGCGGCGATGGCGAAGTGGATGAAGCGGCCCATCTTCTTTACTTCTTTTTTCTCGATGAAAGCGAAGGGATCAAAGTTGAGGACCTCGGCTGCGATCTGGCAGGCAAAGGCGGAGGCGTCGAACCCGGTAATGCGTCCGACGCCGCTTTTGCCTGCGAGCAGGGCCTGCCACACCGCGCCAGTGGTGTTGCCCACGGAGCAGATCAGGCCAATGCCGGTAACGACAACCCTACGCGCCAAATTGAATCGCCGCCCTTCTTGCGTCTGCGGATGTAGTCACGCACTTCCGACGAGTGATAGATGCCTGCCGTTCAGCGCTAGCGGGCGCGTTCCTCAGGGGCTAAAGCCCGCATCTCTAAAGGCCTGATCGGCACGGCTAAACAGATTGCTGAAAAACTCGTGGAGCGCGGAGCAGGCGCCCTCAGCGGCTAAAGCCGTCGCTGAAAACAAGCCGGTTATCGCAGCGGTAAACCGCTGCGCCACCCAAAAAGCTAGAGCAAAATCGAGTTTTTCAGCAATCTGTAAAGCCGTGCCCTACCCAAAACCAATGTATGAAGCACGATCCAACCAAATTACTTGCCTGCCTTCGCGTGCTTGCCGATGTAGTCGACGGCATCGGATACGGTGCGAATCTTCTCCGCATCCTCGTCGGAGATTTCGATATCGAAGGCCTCTTCGAAGGCCATCACGAGCTCGACGGTATCGAGCGAATCGGCGCCCAGGTCGTCCACGAACGACGCGCTGGGCGTGACCTCGGCCTCGTCCACACCCAACTGCTCGACGATAATCTGTTTCACTTTTTCATCAATGGCTGCCATTGTTCTCCTCGTTTCTGAGTCTGGGAATCGCGGGTCCGGGTTCCGGGCCGGCGTTTGCTGAATTATTACTGCATGTTGCGCAATCGATCGAATGAAGTCGAAGCTAGTAGTCTAAAAGGGATCGGAAAAGTATGCAAAGGAGGTAAGGGAGAAAAATTGGCCGGTGTGGAGATCACTACGGAATGCTAACTGGCGGCGGGAGAACGGTCAAACTCGGCATCGGCTGGTGCTTGCTCATTTCGTTGGAGTCATGTCACGATTTGGAGGTGCAAATCCTGCTCGATCTTCTACAGGCGCTTGCCGGACACGAGAGGCTTCTCGGCGAGGCTAGGCGCTGAATGCGCGCGGTGGTGCAGCGCGTTAGCCGCGCCCGAGTCACTGTGAAGGGCGAGACTGCAGGCGAAATCGGCCTCGGGCTGCTGGTGCTGCTTGGGGTGGGCGCGGGGGATACTCGCACTGAGGCGGAATACCTGGTCGAGAAGACGATTGGCCTGCGCATTTTTGAAGATGCCGGCGGCAAGATGAATTTGTCCGTCGCGGAGGTGGGCGGCGCGCTGCTGGTGGTTTCGCAGTTCACCCTCTACGGAGACGCGCGCCGCGGCAAGCGGCCATCGTTTGACGGGGCCGCTCCGCCGGAGCAGGCGCGCGAGCTCTACGAATATTTTGTGGAGAAAGTCCGCGCCTCCGGCGTGCGCTTGGAAACCGGACGCTTCCAGGAAACGATGCAGGTGGAACTGGTTAACGAAGGGCCGGTCACGATCCTGCTGGATTCAGGCAAAGCGTTCTGAAAAGCCGCCGGGCTTAGTTCATCCTCATCCTGACGCCCGGGTTCTTCCGCAACTACTACGCGGCCTTGCCCATCACGGGCTGTGCGCATTGGCTGCAGCGGCGCGCGTCGATCGGAATCTCACTCAGGCATTCCGGGCACTTCTTGGTGGTGGGATCGGCCGGCGCCGCAGCCTTGCGGCTGCGCGCGATCAAGGCGTTGATGGGAGTTACGACAAAGAAGAAGACCGCCGCCGCTACCAGTAGGAAGCTGACTACCGCTGTGAAGAAATCGCCAATTGGAAACACCGTGCTTCCGATTGTGAAAGAGATTCCGGTGAAGTCGGGCTTGCCTGCCACGAGCGCAATGATGGGATTGATGAGGTCCTTGACCAGGGCGGTGACGACCGTGCCGAAGGCCGCGCCAATCACCACGCCTACCGCCAAATCGACGACATTACCGCGAAGGACGAATTGCTTAAAGCCGGATAACATTTTGTCTTCTCCCGTTTATTGAATGGCCCCAAAATGTAAATGCTGAGCGGCCTTTGGTCAAGATGAAAAAGGGTGGTGAAAAGGCTGTCCGCAGGCTGGAACGGTGCAAAGGTCTGCACCCAGCCCCTGAACGGGCACCAGATTTCGGAACTTACGGTATCGCTGAAGCGATACCCTGATACGAACCTCACTGGCACTGCGGGCTGCTAGGCTATTCTGGCGACGCGGTGCTCAGATCCGCATCGGCATCACAATATACCGGTACTTGTAATCCTCGGATTCCGCGGGACGGAGCTGGCCGGCGGATTGCGCATCTTTTAGCTCGAGTTTCACATCGCACGAGCCGGTTGCTTTTATGAAGTCGATCAAGTATTGGGCGTTGAAGCCTATCTGTATTGGTTCGCCGTCATAGGCTACTTCTATGGAATCCTCGGAGTCGCCGGTCTCGGTTGACGATGCGGAAATCTTCAGCTCGCCTTTTTCCAGACGCAGCTTCACGGCGCGGGAGCGCTCATCGGCAAACTGGGCCACGCGCGCGATTGCGGCTCCGAGTTCTTCGCCGTGCAACGCTATCGACTTCGAGATGTCCTTTGGCAGCACGGCCTCGTAGTTGGGGAACTGGCCCGTTAGCTGGCGCGAGGTTAGTAAACGCGGACCTACGCGGAAGAAGAGAGTGGATTCGTCCTTGGCGAAGTCGATGGTCTCGGCAGCACTCTCGCCATGGGAATCGAGCAGCGATTTCAATTCGTCCATTGCCTTCTTCGGAATCAGCGTTTTCATCTCGCCGGAAACGCCTTCAAACTTTTCTCCCCCTCGCTCTATGTGAGCCAGGCGATGGCCATCGGTTGCAACCATGGTGATCAACTCCGGCTTCAGCACCATCAACGCCCCATTCAGGGTATAGCGCGACTCCTCGCTGGCAATGGCGAATCCTGTCTTGGCAATCATTGAGCGCAGCACAGCCGCGGGAATTTTGATCGCTCCGGCTGACGGAAACACCGGCAGACCTGGGAAATTCGACCTTGCCATGCCAACCATTTTCGTGTTGGAGCGTCCGCAGCGAATACTCACCCAATGGTTCTCGAGCAGCCGGATGGTGATATCGGCATCGGGGAGAAGTTTCACGTAGTCGTGAAGCTTGCGCGCCGGAATTGTGCATGCGCCTTCTTTTTTCACCTTGGCATTGCAGGAGGTGCGCAGGCTTAGGTCGAGGTCCGTTGCGGTCAGCGATAGCTTGTCTCCCGCAGCCTCGAGAAGATAGTTGGAGAGGATGGGAATTGTGGTCTTGCGCTCGACCACACCCTGAGTGGCTGTCAGTTCGCGAAGGAGCTCAAATTTGCTGACTGTGATTTCCATGGTCGTTGATGTTGCGGCTATGGCAGGGGCGACTTCCGCTGGCATATATATTGGGTCTCCCGACTCTACTTCTGTTCTCTTCTTATATCAAATACAAAAGCAATAAAACCAGTAGTAACCGTAGGGGCTTCGGAGAAGTGGAAAACTGGTCTAGGCGCCCACGGTTCAGTGGCTTTGACACCGACCCTTCGTGTGGAGAATCGGTCCCCGCCTCAGCGAAGGCATTGTAACCCATGGACCGTTCTCAGATTTCTGTCCCATCTCGCACAGCTTGCACAGACATTCCACAGCCAAGAGGTAGAAAGAACGGGCTGAATAGTGGAAAAGGCGGTGGAAAGTGCCGTTTACGCGCCCAATTGTTCGGTCATTTTATTGAGCAACCTGTTTAAATCCTTGTCGCTCTTGCGAACCTCTTCAATCTTATCCACCGAATGCAAGACGGTGGTGTGGTGCTTGCCGCCGAACTGGCGTCCAATTTCAGGGAGGGAGGCTTCGGTAAGATGCTTGGCCAGGTACATTGCAATCTGCCGCGGATAAACGATTGACCGCGAATTATTCTTCGACTTAATCTCCACCAGGCGCAGGCCGAATTGCTCAGCCACCGCCTTCTGAATGGATTCAATCGTCACCTTGCGGGCCTGCGAGTCGATGAAATTCTTCAACACCTGCTGGGTATAGGGAAGCGTGATGGTGGCGCCGATCAGCGAAGAATGGGCCACCAAGCGGATCAGCGCACCTTCCAGTTCGCGCACGTTCGAGCGGATGTTCGAAGCGATGAACAACGCCACATCCACGGGCAGGGTTACACGTTCCTGCTCCGCCTTTTTTTGCAGGATGGCGACTTTCGTCTCTAGGTCTGGGGGTTGGATGTCGGCAATGAGGCCCCACTCGAAGCGGCTGCGGAGGCGGTCTTCAAATTCCGCCAGCTCTTTGGGCGGACGGTCGCTGGCGATCACGATCTGCTTCATCGATTCGTGCAGGGCATTGAAGGTGTGGAAGAACTCTTCCTGGGTGCGCTCTTTCTGCGCCAGGAACTGGATGTCGTCAATCAGGAGCACATCCATCGTCCGGAATTTATCGCGGAAGCCGATCATTTTGTCGTAGCGGAGCGAGTTGATCATCTCGTTGGTAAACTTCTCGCTCGAGACGTAACAGATGGCGGACTGCGGCGTCCGGCGCTTGATCTCGTGGCCGATGGCCTGCATCAGGTGAGTCTTGCCCATGCCGGTGCCGCCGTAGAGGAAGAGCGGGTTGTAGGCTTTCGAAGGGCGCTCCGCCACCGCCTGACAGGCCGCGTGCGCAAACTGGTTGCCGCTGCCGATCACGAAGGCGTCAAAGGTATAGCGCGGATTCAATTGCGCGGCGCTGTCCCAGTCGAAGCGCCCCTGCGTCGGATGCAACCCCGGCGCCGCCGGCTGCGGAGGTGAACCAGTATTCAGGTCGGCGTTCGAACTATGAGCCGAGAACCCGCCGTCATGCCGGGTGGGAGTGTTCGACGGATCGTCCTCGGCGGTAACGAATTTCACATCTTCGTATCCGAGTCCGAGATTGTCGAGCGCTTCCTGAATCAGATCCGCGTATTTGTCGCCTACGTGATGGAACTCGGCGGTGGGAATGCGCACGAACAGAATTTTGTTGGTGGCGTGGCTGTAGCGGGTTGGCTTCAACCAGGTGTCGTAGGAGTGCCGGTTGATCTTTTTTTCCAGGGCGTCGAGGATGCGCACCCAGGGATTCGGAACGATGGCGGAACTGGTGAAAGACATTGTTTACCAGAATATCGAATGCGCCCGGCGCAAATACGTCCGGGAAAAAACCAAACTTGAAATTGTGAGTTCTGCTTTTTGCTGCAGAGCAGGTTTTGTCTTGCTTAACGGCTGTCGGCGAAATTTTTTACGAGACGAACCGGATACTAGCACAAAAAAATCGCCGCGTCGGTCTTTTGCAACAAAAATTTTCCGTGCGAACGCTTTATCGAATCGCGATTTTCTTGCGCTGTCAAGTGTCGAGGTACTAACTGCCACGGGAAGTGTGCAAACACAGGTGAGAGGTCAGAGGTCAGATTGCAGAAGTGAGAACCCAAAGTTCGTGGTGGTTTCACCTCTGACTTCTAACCTCTGCAATCTGACCTTTCACCTCAGTCCGTCCGGCGTTCCCGCTTCGCTGGCGCCGCCGTCTTGTAGTTTCCCGGATAGACCACCACCGACCGTCTTCCGCCCTCGCCGTCACTCTCCGTGCGCAAATCTTTTTCTTCACGCAGCGCCAGATGCACGATGCGGCGCTCGCGCGACGACATGGGGCCGAAGCGGTAGGGCTCGCTCGTCCGGCGCACCTGCTCCGCCGCTACCCGCGCCGCGAGTTGCAGTTCGTCGATCCGCATTGCGCGGAAGTTCTGGCAGTCGAACCAGATCTTCTCGTGCTCGTTGCCCTGGAGGCGCAGGATCTCGGTTGCCAGCAGTTCAAATGAGCGCAGCAACTCGCCACTGCGCTCCAGCAACAGAGCCGAATCCGGCCCGGCAAACTCCACGAGAATTTCCGGGTGCTCCCACTCGCGATTCTGCGCCATCGGCGGATCGACGGTGACCCTGTACTTCAGCTTGAAGCCGCCGTTCGAGATTACGGCTTGCAGAAATTCCCCAATCTGTTTTGCGGCAGCGACTTTGTCTGTGATTGGCATAATCAGTTCTCAGCTTTTGGCTCTTGGCTGTTCGCTCTTCGCTCTTCGCTAAAAGCCAAGAGCTAAGAGCCTCATTTCTCTTTCTTCCGGGCTCGCTTCTCCATCATCTCGCGCATTTCCCGGCCCAGCGATGTGCGATTCATCACTGCCTGCTGCACGATTCCTATCAACTGGCCCGCGGACCAGTACAGGCCCAAGCCGGACGGCAGGTTCCAGCTCATGATGCCCAGCATGCCCGGCATCATGATGTTCATCATCTTCTGCTGCGCGGGATCCATGCCCGCCTGCGGCGTCATGCGCTGCATTATCAGCATGGTCACGATGATTGCAACCGGGAGAATGTGCCACGGATCGGGCGCCGAAAGATCGTGAACCCACAGCCACGGCGCATGGCGCAGATCCATGGCGACGTTGAGCATCCGGTAGTAGGCAAACAGAAACGGCATCTGGATCAGCAGCGGCAGACATCCACCGGCGGGATTTACGCCTTCCTTCTTATACAGCGCCGAAACCTCCTGGTTCATTTCGGCTTTACGCGGATCGCGCAGACTGTATTTCTTGTACTTCTCCTGGATTGCCTTGATCTGCGGCTGCACGCGCTGCATCTTTAGCATCGACTTCATCTGGGTGATGCGCAGCGGCAGCAGCGCCAGGTTGATGACCAGCGTCTGCAGCAGAATCGCCCAGCCCCAGTTGGCGATGATGTGGTTGTACATCCACTTCAACCACAAAAACAGAGGCCGCGCGATGATTCCCAGCCAGCCGAAATCAACCACCGCCCGCAGATCCGGTTCCGCGCCCGTGATGCCCGGCACCGGCACCGCTTCCAGGTCCGACAGCGCCTTGGGGCCCACGTACAGCCGCGTGTCGGTCGAGCCCTTGAGGTTGCCGACCGCCGCGCCCAGCACGTCTACCTTGTCCATCTGCTTGTTATTCGCATCGGACGCATTGTGCGGAATTTCAATGGCGTTGTGCAGAGTCACCATGACCGCGTTCTGCGGATCCTGCGGCAAAAACACGGCCGCGAAATACTGGTCCGACACTCCCGCCCAGTGGAACGGTCCGGGGAGGGTGCCGCCGCCGCTGATCTTCTTGATCGCCAGGCGCTCGACCTTGTTGTCGTACTGATACATGATCTGGCCAGCCGCGTACTGCGGACCGGTCGTATTGTCGCCGAACCCCGACGGCCACATCGGAAAGGCGGGGACCTGTGCGCCCTGCACTTCGACCGCAGTCCGCACTGCGACCACGTAGCTGTCGCGATCGAACTTGAAGGTCTTCTCGACCGAGAGGCCGGCGCCGTCATAGGCAAACTTAATCTCCGCCGGAGCGGTTGAGCCGCTGCTGGTCGCCACATACAGCGCCGCGTTCAGCTGGTTGCGCAGCGTCTCGTCATACGTCCACAAGGTCAGCGGAGAGCCATACTTCTCAGCCGCCGCGCTATTCACCAGTTCCAGGGGACCACCTTTGTCGTCGGTGTATTTCTTCAGCACCCACGACCTCACCCGGCCGCCGCGATTGGTGAACACGATGCGGTAGACGTCATTTTCAATCACCGTCTCGGACTCGCTCGCCGCCTGCAGCGGAGCCGATGCCGGCGCCTTTTTCTTTGCGGATGCACTGGGCGCGGCGGGGAGTTGCATTGGAGCTTGCGAAGGAAGTTGCGCCTGATTCTGGACGGGCGGCGCCTGGGAACTCTCCGGTTTCGCCGGAGGCTGCGGTCCATACTTCTTCAACAGCGGCTGGAAAAGCATGATGACCAGGAAGGTCAGCGCGAAGACTACCAGCAGCTTGCGCTCCATCCCGGGTTCTTGTTGAGGATTTTTGAATTCGGCCAAATCAGTCGCTCGCCATTTCGTAATTTCTTGTCTCAGTTAGTCGCTGTAGAGACGGGGCTTGCTCGTCTCCGCTGCGGGAGACGCGGCAAGCCGCGTCTCTACGGGAAATGAAGGGGTTGGAGCGGCGAACCGCGTCAGCCTTCACCACCAAATCCAGGCCGCCCTTCGCCAAGGGATGGCACCGCAACAATCGCCACGCCGCCATGATTCCGCCGCGCCACACGCCATAGCGCTCAACCGCTTCCATGGCATATTCCGAACACGTCGGCACATAACGGCACGACGGAGGAAAGGCCGGGGAAATCCACCGTTTGTAAAGTTGCAGCAACTGGAGCGCGAGAGGCTTCATCTCTTTATTGCACCATTATTTGTTGCGTCATTCTTTATTGCGCCATTCTTTATTGCAGTCTCGGATTTATCGGGCTTCTCCATCAGCTTTTTCGCAATCACTTCCAGCGCCCGTCCTACTTCTTCGAGCACCACAGAAAACTTCTCGGTCAGCACGGACTTCTTGGGATTGATCACCACATCGACGGAACACACGCCAGCGCCCTGCAGCACCCCACGCCTTTGCCGCACAGCTTCGCGCAGCCGCCGCTTGATCCGGTTCCGCTCCACAGCGCCGCCCAGCACGCGGCCGACGGTGAAGCCGACGCGCGGGCCTTTTTTCGGAAGGCCATCCCCCGGCAAAGCGCCCTCCGCCTGCCGCAGATAGAACACGGTCAGGTGCGAGGAAAAGTGGCGCCGGCCTTGTTTGTACACGCGCTCGAAGTCGGAGTGCTTGAGCAGCCGCCCCGAACGAGAAAAGCCGCGCGGAAAGGCGCCGCCCGCCTTCGCGGCGGGCTGCGCTCCACTGCGCTTCGGAGCGTCGGCCGTCACCAGCTCACAATCCTGCACAATAATTATAGTTAATGATAATGACGGCCTTTGCTGTCCGTCAGGGGAAAACTACTCGCGGAAACCCGGCTTCACCGAGACGCGCTTGCGCCCCTTGGCCCGGCGGCGCGACAGGACTGCGGCCCCGCTTTTGGTCTTCATGCGAGTCCGGAAGCCGTGCTTCTTCGAGCGCTTGCGCCGGTTGGGTTGAAATGTACGTTTCGGCATCGAAAATCTTTGCTCCTGATTGCATCAGCTTACTTGAGGCGAACGGTAAGTATAAATGACGGCGCGTATCCCCGGCAAACGAGGAGTCGCGGTAATCTTGCCGGTGTGGGGTTCTGGGTATACTCCACTGATGAAGATGAGTGGGTTTTCCTTCGTCACCACCGACTGGACTCAGGTGGCGCCGTCTGAGCATCCGGGCGAGAATGGCGTGGCGCTGTGGCGAACGCAGACCTTCGGAGAAATACGAGTCCGGATGGTGGAATACTCGCCCGGATATTCGGCAGATCACTGGTGCTCGAAAGGGCATGTAATCCTTTGTCTGGAGGGAGAACTGGAAACCGTCCTCGCCGACGGAAGACATTTCACCCTAAAGGCCGGCGACAGTTATCAGACAGCCGACGGCGAGCCCGGCCATCGGTCTTCGACCAGAACTGGCGCTCGGCTATTTATTGTTGACTAGCGGAGTGGTTTCTTAGAGTGTGTGTTTCACAAATGGCTTTCAGCGCGGAGGGCTCGTCCCTCGGGGGCTAAAGCCCGCATTTTTCCTGGCCCTAAGCGACGCGGCTAAAGCTGTGCCCTACCCAAAACCGGTTTATGAAACACGCTCTAGTCATTGCTGGTGCTTGGTCATGAATCTCGACGACACAATTGTTGCCATCGCTACCCCGGCGGGACGGGGCGGCATCGGCGTGGTTCGTCTGGCCGGACCGGACGCGCGGATTATAGCCGCTCCCATGCTACGACTGACGCACCCGCTGGAGCCTGGGCGGGCTGTTCATTGCGAATTGGTTGAACCATCCACACAACCATCGACGCATCGCTCAGGGACAGAGGTTGCCGAGCTTTGCTCGGCTGGACGGCCGAGGGCGGCCGTCCCTACGTGTTCGCTGGCGCAATCTGGCGCCCGGATCGACGAGGTTGTTGTTACCTACTTCGCTAAGCCCCACTCCTATACCACCGACGATATCGTCGAAATCTCGGCGCACGGGTCGCCGGTCGTGCTGCGCCATATCGTTGAACTTTCTCTTGCCTGCGGCGCCCGTCTTGCCGAGCCGGGCGAATTCACTATGCGCGCTTTTCTCAACGGACGCATCGACCTGACCCAAGCGGAAGCGGTTCGCGACCTGATCGAGTCGCAAACCCTGTTTCAAGCCAAGGTCGCCGCGCAACAACTGGACGGCGCGCTCTCCAATCGCCTGAAGCCCATCAAGCAGAAATTAGTTGACCTGATCGCACTGCTCGAGGCCGGCATCGACTTTGCCGAAGACGATGTCTCAGTCGCCCCGGACGCCACCATCCTCGATCGCATCGCTCAGGTCAAGAGCCCGCTGCTGCAACTTGCCGCTAGTTTTACTTATGGCAAGATCGTTCATCAAGGACTGACGCTCGCCATCGTGGGCCGTCCTAACGTCGGCAAGTCGAGCCTTTTTAATCGGCTGGTCGAACGGGAGCGCGCCATCGTCACCGCCCAGCCCGGCACCACGCGCGACCTGGTGAGCGAAACCGTCGCCATCGGTGGAATTCCTGTGGAACTGGTGGACACCGCCGGCATCCGCCGCGCACTGGACGAAGCGGAAAGCATCGGCATCAAGAAATCGATGGAGGCGCTGGCCGACGCCGACTTAGTTCTGGTGGTGATGGACAGAACCCAGGCGCTCTCCCAAGAGGACTACGAGTTACTCACGCAGGTCGAAGGGCGACCGGCGATCGTCGTGGAAAACAAATTGGACTTAGCGAGCGCTGCCGGGCTTCGCCCGGCTGGGGCGGACGAATGCGTCCGCCCCTACGTGTTGTCTTCGGTGCGACGCGTCTCCACTTCCGCTCTAACTGGGGAGGGCATCCCGAGCCTGCGCGCCGCCATCCTGCAACACGTCGGGGGAGATGCCACCCACCAACTGGAGAGCGGCTTTCTTACCAGCGTCCGCCATCAGAAGCTGGTCACCGACGCGCTCACCTCGCTCGACGCCGCGAGCACTGCCGTCGCGGCTCGAGTGCCTCACGAGATGCTCCTGCTCGATCTGTACGCGGCCCTGCGCCCTCTCGACGAAATCACCGGCGCCACCACCACCGACGACATCCTTAACCTGATCTTCGGCACCTTCTGCATCGGAAAGTAAAGTGGCGTCCAGTGGGGTCCAGCGACGATGTACAACAGACCAATAATCTCTTGAAATGCCTGAACATAGTGGCCTACACTGTCCAGCGGAGTACACCGGAAGCCGAACCATAATGTGTACTCCAGTGTGTACTCCAATCGCAAAAACCGGTGGAATTGGACCTGGAGTACACGGGAAGGAGGGCAAATGGCGCTGACGGATACCAGGATCAGAGCGTTGAAGCCGAGGCGAGTGCGCTACCTGGTGACCGACGGAAGGGGCCTCTGTTTGGAAGTTCTCCCGAGCGGAAAGTTCTCAAGGCTGTTTCTCCTACGCCACCGACCCACGTAGCCGTGCTGCGCTTTCAGAACAGGAATCAGGATAATTCCATCGATAAACTAAGCGCATTGGTGCCATACGCAATCGGCGACCATCTAACCGAAGCGAGCCATCCAACCGACGCGCACGCCCTTGTGGTAGTGCCTGTACTGTCATCAGTCGCTCTTAAGAATCCTAATGCGCGACAAGTCAAGAAAGCCCTCGGCGGAGCAAATTCAAATTTTCGCCAAGCGGGGAACCTTTGGTATTGAGGACGAAGTTGCCACCCTCCTCGCCCTGCAGGGCGATCGCGAACAAGCGATCCTTTGGCTCACAAAGGCTGTCCGAGACGGTGCACCGAACTACGCCTGGTACAATTCGGACTTTTTCAAGATCCTGCGCGGCGATCCCAGATACGAGAAAATACTGACACAACTCGATGACGAACATCGACAACTGCGTGCGGAGATTTCGGCTCCTTAAGCGTCGGCGGCAGTATTGATGGGGTATCCATCTGAGCGTGGCGGGCATCTAGGGTCGCGCCCGGGCTTTGAACCGCGTTAACTCTCCTAAGAAGGTGCAGTATAAGAACCCCGTCGCTGGTTTGTGGGTATCCGCCGCACCATGCTCCCGAGAAACGCGTTTGGAGGAGATCAATGGCGATCTCCCCGAAGCCCCGAAACCGACTTCTGACCCGAAATAATTCCCCACTTACCGGTGATCCGCTCGAAACAAGACACCCTGCGCCGCAGTTGTAAATTAACGGGCCCTTATAGGCGAATCCTACAGTGCCCGCCACGCATCTCTTGCCGGTAACATGCGAACCTCGGGGATGATCGGCGGGCTTGGGCCTGAATCTACGGTTGACTACTATCGCTCCATCATTGCGCGCTTTCGCGCCCTCAAGCCGGATGGGGGATATCCGCACGTGATCATCAACAGCCTCGACGTTGATAAGGGGATCGCGCTGCTTGATGCTGGGCGGCTCGGCGAGTTGGCCGACTATCTCACCACCGGTGTGGAGTTGCTGGTGCGTGCAGGCGCGGACTTTGGTTTCATCGCGGCGAACACGCCGCATCTCGTTTTCGACGAGGTCCAGCGCCGTTCGGCGATCCCTCTTCTCAGCATTGTGCGCGTCACTTGTGATTACACCAAGGCGCTCGGCCTGAAGAAGGTGGGCCTGTTTGGAACGGGGTTTACTATGCGAGCGAGCTTCTACCCGGAGGAATTCCAGCGGGCCGGGATCGCCCTGGTTCGACCAAAGGAATCAGAGCAGGAATTTATTCACGGGAAGTACATTGGTGAACTGCTGAATAACCGATTTTTGCCGGAAACCAGGACGGAGATTCTGAACATTGCGCAAAGGATGAGGAGCGAAGACGGCATTGAAGCATTAGTCCTCGCCGGCACGGAGCTTCCATTACTATTGCGCGACACCGCCAGTCCGGGCATCGAGTTTCTCGATACAACTATCATTCACGTCGAAGCCATCGTTGACGAGTTGCTGAGGTGAACGGCGCAGTTGCGACGATTGGTTCCGGTTAGCCCGTGATCCAGACAGGATCATCTACAGACCGAAGAGCTGTTCATAAAGACTGCTGTCGGCAGTTTCTTAGACTGATTCACCCACGGTAGAAGACATTATCATCCGTGAAAAGAGGGGCATGATCTTAAACTACGTCGTCACGGGATTAATCCGGGCCGCAACGCCCCATGTCTATCTGTCGACAGTGATCGACGAGACCCCCTGCGATATTGCCTGCGCGTTCACTTGGCCACTGGCTATGGCCAAGAGGGGGTTATTGTAGTGGAACCATTTCGGATTCACGTCGCGGATGAGGTGCTCAATGATTTGCTGGCACGGTTGCGCCATACAAGATGGCCCGACCAGATACCCGGTATAGGCTGGGAACAGGGCACCGAGTTGGACTGGTTACGACGCCTCGTGTCCTACTGGACCCACGAGTTCGACTGGCGTGGCTGGGAGCGAAGGCTCAACGCGTTCAACCACTTCACCTGGGAGGGCATCCACTTTGTGTACCAGCGTGCGGCATCAGGTAGGGGTGTGCCGCTCATTCTCACGCACGGCTGGCCCAGCAGTTTCCTCGATTACGTGGCCATGCTGCCGATGCTCGAGCACTTTGACGTGGTCGTACCCTCTCTGCCCGGGTATGGTTTCTCGCCGCGTCCGCCCAAGGTCGGCATCAACTACCGGTACGTCTCGGAGCGCTGGCACCGGCTCATGTCTGAGCTGGGGTATTCCCGCTATGGTGTGAGCGGTTATGACTTTGGGGCCGGGGTGACGACGATCCTTGCGCTAGACCATCCCGAGTCGGTGATCGGGATCCATCTCACCACACTGGAGTCGGATCTCGTTCCCGTGGTGGACGATACGGAGCTGTCCGATGTCGAGCGTTCGTACCTTGCGGTGAGCCGGCGCTGGGATAGGACGGAGCGGGGCTACAGCGCGATCCAGTCCACCAAGCCGCAGACTGTCGGCTATGGACTCAACGACTCCCCGGCAGGGCTCGCGGCATACGTGGGTGAGAAGTGGCACTCGTGGAGCGACGTTACGCCGACCGATGACTTCCTCTGCGCCACGCTCACCCTGTACTGGATCACGCAGAGCATCACCTCGTCGATGCGCGACTATTGGGACAATCGCTGGCACCCGGTCGATCCCACCTACGTCAGCACACCCACGGCGTTTGGTGTTTTCGCGCACCAGACCGTTCCCGAGGGCGAACTGCCGCGCTCGTATTTGGAGCGCTTATACAACATCCAGCGCTGGACAGTCTTTCCGCGCGGCGGGCACTTCGCTCCGGCTGAGGAACCAGCGGCGGTCGCAGGGGACCTGACTGCCTTCTTCCGTGGCCTAAGCTGAGGCCATGCTGACGATCCGCACTTCCAAATGCAACACGATAATAAGAAGCCGTCCTCAGCTCTTTTTCTTTGGTTTCGTAACCCAAAAGGCTGGATGGTCAGCAATGTGGAAGTAATCCGGGAATCCTTCAGTCCTTTGTCTCCCGGTCCAGAAACGGGCTTCTGGGAAGTTGCGTATCGTTTCCTATCCCAAACACCTTAAGTTAACGCTTATGGAGGGCGAAGCCCCGCAATTTGTCGGTCTAATCGCCGACCAGTTCGATTTCCGTGGAGTCGAGTTGCTCGCGGGGACGGCTGCAGATGCGTGCCAGCCACAAACTCAGCAACGAAACTCCTCCCAACACGGCGACGCAGCCGGGCCAGCCTTTCCAACGCCAGAACAAGCCGGTCAGCGTGGCGCCCACGCTTCCTCCCAGATAGTAGAACGCGACGTAGAGTCCAGCGGCCGAGGAGCGGGAGCGCCCGGCGATGGCGCCCATCTCCACCGTGGCTGCCGCCTGCGCCACGAAAACACCGGAGGAAAAGATGGCAAAACCGACGATGACCATCGGCAATGATTTGACCAGCGTGAAAAGTAGTCCCGCGATCATCATGGCGCAGTAGAGGACGGTGGTGTGGCGAAAGCCGAAGTGATCGAGGAACCGGCCGGACTGGGGTGTGATGACGACTCCGAGCAGATAGACAAAGAAGATGCTGCCGAGTTGTGCCGAGTTCAGGTAGAAGGGTGCGGCGGCGAGGTAGAAGTTGGCGTAGGTAAAGCATCCTACCAGCCCGAAGAGCGCGGTGGCGCCCATGCCGAAATTGGCCAGCAGCCGCAGATTACGCAGATGTTCCCTGGCATGGTCCAGAACCTGCTGCAGGTGTTCGGCGGGCACAAAATTCTTTGCCAGAGGAAGCCAGGCGCGGACCACAAGCGCGCCGATCAAGTTGAGCGCGGCGAGTACCAGGAAGGTGAAGCGCCACTGCCAGTGCGTGGCGATGACGCCGGAGATAAAGCGGCCGAGAAATCCGCCGATCACGGTTCCGGTCACATACGAAGACATGGCGCGGCCCACGCCGCGTCCGGCCCATTCCTCATTCACGTTGGCGAGCATGACGGCGATGACGCCGGGCACGAAAAGGCCCTGGGCGAAACGCCAGAAGATGAGCGCAGCGAGGCTAGTGGAAGTCGCCGCCAGGGCGGTAGGAATGGTCAGCAGGAACAGCGAGGGAACGATGACTTTCTTACGCCCGCGGCGCTCGGCAATCATGCCGATGAAGGGTGCGACGAGAGCGGTCGCAAAAATTGTCGCACTCACGGTGAGACTGACTTTTAACTCGGAGGCATGAAACGTCTCTCGCAAAAGCGGCAGCAACGGCTGGGTGCTGTAGACGTTGAGAAACGTGCACATGCCGGCCAACATGGTTGCGACGGTCGCCTTGTCGAGTTTTTTCAAGAGGATCTCAGCGCTTTGATGATATGCGACGTTCCGCAGGTGCTGCGGCTAGGCTGGCCGGAAATTTCCTCCATGTCATCGTGAAAACTGCGCGTGGCGGCGTGCTTGTCACCGCCCGCAGCCTTGCCTCTCTGCTAGAATCTCTGCGTCATGATGGAAGCTTTCGTGGTTCCCGAAAAAACCGTAGTCAACGCCAAAGGAGACGGACCTGCGCTCGATGTCAGTGGGACGAAGGGCCGGATTTTTCTGCTTACGCTCGCCATCACCAACATCATCGAACAGGAATCGCTCGATGTCAGCATCCACGGGTCGGCGGATGGCGCCACGTGGGATGCCGAGCCGGTCGCGGCTTTTCCGCAGAGGTTTTATCGCGAGGAAATACCGCTGCTGCTCAATCTGTCGGCGCGGCCAGAGATCAAGTTCATCCGCGCGCATTGGGGAGTGGCCCGGTGGGGGCGCGGGACGGAAACCCCCATGTTCGAATTCCACGTCACACTGCGGGAAGTCCCGCGGGAAATCCTCGCGGAAGCCGCCGGGCGAGCGCGCGCGCAGTAGAAATTTCAGAGGTAAAAGGTCAGATTGCAGAGGTAAGAATGCTGACTTTCACTTCTGCAATCAGACCTCTCACCTCTGACCTCTCACAAAATCTCCGCTATATTAAATTCATGCCTGTTGATTCGAGTGCCGTCGTCCGTCCGGCTCGAGCGGTGCGCGGAATGGTTCGCATTCCAGGGGACAAGTCCATTTCGCACCGCTACGCCATGCTGGCGGCGATTGCGGAGGGCACCAGCCGTTTCCAGAATTTTTCAGCGGCACGCGATTGCGCCAGCACGCTCGATTGCGTCGGCAAGCTCGGCTGCGGGTGGAAGCGCGGGCAAGACGACGACGGAAAGATTGAAGTCCGAGGCGTGGGGCCGCGTCTTCGCACTCCCACGGAGCCGCTGGATTGCGGAAACTCCGGCTCAACCATGCGCATGTTGAGCGGAATTCTTGCCGGCCAGCCATTTAGCAGCGAGTTGCGCGGGGATGAGTCGCTCTCGCGGCGGCCGATGGCGCGCATCATGACGCCGCTTTCCGAGATGGGGGCGAGGATTTTGTCGAGCGAAGGCGGGCGCCCTCCACTAAGAATTCACGGTGGTCCGCTGAAGCCGATTCACTACTGGCCGGAAGTGGCGAGTGCGCAGGTGAAATCGTGTGTGCTGTTTGCCGGACTGTTTGCCGCCGGCGAGACGGTGGTCGAGGAGCCCATGCGCACACGCGATCATGGCGAAATTGCGCTGCGGGCCTTTGGCGCGGAAGTCGAGCGGACAGGGAATGCATCGCGAATTGTCGGCGGACAGCGGCTGCGCGCAATTGAGGCGCACGTGCCCGGCGATCTTTCCAGTGCCGCGTTCTTCCTTTGCGCGGCAGCCCTGTTTCCCGGTTCCCAGATCACCTTGCCCGGAATTTTGATGAATCCGACGCGGGCGCGGCTGCTCGATATCCTGGTGCAGATGGGGTTGAAGATTTCGGTCGCGCATCTCGAAGAACATCACGGCGAACTGGTAGGGTCGATTGAGGCGCGCGGCGCGAAGTGGAGGGGAGCTGTAATCGCCGGCGCCGATACGGCGGCGTTGATCGACGAGATCCCGGTGCTGGCGGCGGTTGCGCCGTACACGGACGGCGGCCTCGAAGTGCGCGATGCCAAAGAGTTGCGCGTGAAAGAGTCGGATCGCATTGCCGCCGTCGCTGCCAATCTGCGAAAGATGGGCGCGGAAGTTGAAGAGCGGGCCGATGGAGTGCGGATTCCTGGCGGCCAGCATCTGCATGGCGCCGAGCTGGATTCGTTTGGCGACCATAGAATTGCCATGGCGTTCGCCGTGGCCGCGTTGCGGGCGGAAGGCGAGACGACGATTGTCGGCGCCGATGCCGCGGGAGTGTCGTACCCGGCATTCTTTGAGGAGTTGCGCACGGTTAGCAGCTGCTAGCCAGCTCAGCCGGGGCCACTTTGCATCCATAGCCAGCAGTGATAGCATTGACAGCATGGCAACTATAACCATTCGGCAACTCGACGAGAAGACCAAGACCCGATTGAGGGTCCGTGCTGCCCATCACGGACGTTCGATGGAGGAAGAGGCGAGGGAGATTTTGCGCTCCGCTCTAACCGCTTCCCCACCGGTAACGGGGAACCTGGCGGAGACCATTCGCCGGCGATTTGCAGCGTTTGGCGGGCTCGACTTTGAGTTGCCGCAACGCGACGCTATGCGCCAGCCCCCGGGATTTGGCGAATGATCATTCTCGACACGAATGTGCTCTCAGAGCTCATGAGGGCCAAGCCCTCTCCTCGGGTTGTGGCGTGGGTTGCAAAACAGCCAGCAACGGAACTCTTTACGACATCCATCACCGAGGCAGAAATCTTTTATGGAATAGAGCTGCTCACCAAGGGCAAGCGCCGCGAGGGGTTGCTGGCGGCGGCGGAAGCTATGTTTGCCCAGGACTTGGCGGGGCGCGTTTTCGGGTTTGAGAGCGACGCAGCGCGAGTTTTTTCTAAGATTGCCGCCGACCGCCGTACCCTCGGCAGACCGATCAGCCACGCGGATGCGCAGATCGCAGCCATTGTCCGGGTGCGATGCGCCAAGCTCGCGACGCGCGATGTAGCAGACTTCGAGGACTGCGGTCTTGATATCGTTGACCCCTGGAATGGTTCGCGCTAGCCAGTAGCGAAAGGCGATTCATGACCCCAAACAATCCCCAATCCCCCGACGAGCGCCTGCAGCACGAATTCAATCGCTGGGCCGACGACGGCGAAGGCGCAAAGATGGAGCGCCATCACCTCGACATCACCGAGAAAACGATGCGGCGCATGGATCTGCGTCCGGGTGAGCGCATTCTGGATCTCGGCTGTGGATCGGGTTGGGCGACGCGCTTGCTGGCGCGCATGGTCGGCGAAGGGCCACAGGGTTTTGGGCAGGTGGTCGGCGTCGACATTTCCGACGAGATGATCCGGCAGGCGCGAGCCGCTTCGAAAGAATTCGACAACGTGATGTTCGTCGTCGGATCCGCGGCGCAGATTCCCTGGGAAGAAAACTTTTTTGACAAAGTGCTTTCGGTGGAGTCGTTCTATTACTATCCAGATCAGGAACGCGCGCTGGCCGAGCTTTTTCGCGTCATGGCGCCCCATGGACGGCTGTTCATTTTGATCAATCTCTACAAAGACAATCCGTATTCGCTGCAATGGGTGCCGAAGTTGAAAGTGCCGGTGCATGTTCGTTCAGCGGCAGAGTACGTCGAACTGTTGAAGAAGCATGCGTTCGAAAATGTGGAGTACTCGCAGATTCCGGACGACACGCCCACGTCCGAAAACTACCAGACAACTTCATTTCACAGCCTGGACGATCTGCGTGCCTTCAAGCGCGTCGGTGCGCTGCTGCTGATGGCATCAAAGCCCGATGTGCGGAATCCGGCGCCCGGGTACACGATTTATTGAGGTCGCGAATTTACCGGGCGCGACACTGGCGTCCCGGTTGTTTTCCAGTAGAGTGAGGAGTTACATCATCACTGGCGAGGAATAACGAAGGCGAGGAATGACCAACAGCCCTAGCGTGAAGATCCAGTTCGCAGCATGTCTTTTCCTACTGGCGGTTTTTCCCACGGCGCCGGTTTGGGCTCGCTCGCACAGCCATTCTGCCGAGGAAGGTCCCTTAGACCCCGGTTACGTGTTTGCACTGGCAGCCGCTAACCATTTCCTCTACGCATGGCAAACGGGAGACCTCGAAACCGGCATGGTCCTGCTCAGCGATGGTCTCCGCCACTCGCAGAATGCCGACAAAGTGGAAGAGTTTTTCTCCAGCGGCAAGGACCGGGCCTTCGAGATCACGCGTGGTCGTGGGCATCAGGGCCGCTACAGTTTCCCGCTCGTGCTGGTCACGCCTCGAGGATCCTCCCATGTCACGCGCAGATTTTCCGAAATAGTCTTGGTCGAGACTGGAAAAAACGACTGGGTGGTGGATAAACTTCCGTAGGGAGCAGTCGTTGGTTGGCGGTCGTTCGCGCTTCATCGGAGACTGGCGTCTCAGCAACCGGTCCGGAGTGCAGGATTCGTCGGTCGCTTGTTCGTCAAGCGTTTGTTTGTCGATAGTTTATTCGCCAATTCGATTGGTTGCCAATTGCACATTGATTTAAAGAAAACCGTTCTAATGATAGGAGTTCGCCTTTATGAAGCGTATCCATAAGGTTGCTGTCCTTGGCGCGGGCACGATGGGCGCCCGTATCGCGGCACATTTCGCTAACGCGGGAGTGCCTTCGCTGCTGCTCGACATAGTTCCAACAGACGCGCCGCCGGGCGCCCCCCGCCCCGCGCGTAACAAAATCGCGGCTGCCGGGCTCGATGGAGCGGCAAAATCGAAGCCCGCCGCGTTTTTCGAAGCGTCGCTTTCGCGGCTCGTCACCGTGGGGAATTTCGACGACGACCTGAAACAGTTGGCCGAGGTGGACTGGATTATCGAGGCGGTCGTCGAGAACCTCGAAATCAAGCGGACTCTGCTGAAGAAAGTGGAATCCGTTCGCAAGCCAGGCACCATCGTCACAACCAACACCAGCGGACTTCCGGTCGCGAAGATCGCTGAAGGATTTTCCCCTGACTTCCGCCGCTCGTGGTTTGGCACGCATTTTTTTAATCCGCCGCGCTACATGCGGCTTCTGGAACTCATCCCAACGCCAGAAGCGGACCCCGCGCTGATCGAGGCGGTCACGCACTTCTGCGACCAACAACTGGGCAAGGGCGTCGTGCTGGCGAAAGATACTCCCAACTTCATCGGCAATCGCATCGGTACATTTTCCGTGCTCAATGTGATGCGCCTGATGCAGGAAATGGACCTGAGCATCGAAGAGATCGACGCGCTCACCGGCCAAGCCGTGGGCTGGCCGCGCTCGGCCACGTTCCGGACGATCGATCTGGTGGGGCTCGACATCCTCGGGCACGTGGTCGCGAATACCACCGCGAACGTACATGACGAGCGCACCGAATTGCAGCTTCCCGGTTTCTTTCGCCAGATGCTGGAACGCAAGTGGCTAGGCGACAAGACCAAGGGCGGCTTCTACAAGAAGGTAAAAAGCGCGCACGGCAAAGACGCGGATGGCAAGCACAAAGAAGACGAGCGCATGGCGCTCGACTGGAAAACGCTGGAATATCATCCCCGGCATAAGCCAAAATTCGCGGCGCTCGATATGGCGAAAAACGTCGAAGAGACCGGCGCGCGCCTTCGAATGTTGCTCGGCTTGAATAACGGCGGAGACGGCGCGCCGCCGAAGGCCGATAAAGCAGGTGCATTTCTTTGGGCGGCGCTCTCCGACTTGTGGACGTATTCCGCCAATCGCATTCCCGAGATTTCCGGCTCAGTTGTAGAGATCGATCGCGCCCTGCACCTGGGCTTCAACTGGGAGCTCGGCCCCTTCGAACTATGGGACGCGGCGGGCGTGGAAGCAACCGTCGTGCGCATGAAAAAAGAGGGACGTCCGGTCGCGGCCAACGTAGAAAAACTGCTCGCCTCCGACGCAAAGTCCTGGTACGAGGACGATCCTAAGACGCCATCAGGCCGAGCCTACTTCGATCTGGACCACGGGAGT
>JBEKFN010000016.1:0-21950 GCA_050013295.1 Terriglobales bacterium | reverse complement strand
CGATCGCCCAGGTCCAATCCGATCGTCAGCTTCTGTTCGGAAAAATTCCTGCTCTGCTTCCTCGCTACAGTGCTAATCTTCTTCATTGCCGGTCTCCTTTATCTCTTGCGCTTCAAGCGCGTCGATAACTTGGGAGCGTACAGCATCCCGTCGGAGACCGGCCTTCTCATCCCATCTGGTTACGCCAGCTATGATTATTGCTGCAGTTCCAGCCTCAGGAATCGGGATAAAATACGGTCAAGGAAAATGGGAATGGGCGCGCTACTAGGCGTGACCATACTGCGGTGAGTATGCTGCCCGGAATCGCCGGGTCGAGGTCGCCGAAATTATGATTCTTTAGGCTTGGCAACGCGGGACCGGAGGAGCATTGCGCCTAGGCAAGTGACCCCGGCCCCTAGCAAGTAGACCAGAGCGGAACCACCCTCCGGAACCGCCAGAGGTTGGGGGTTCTCGTGCCGAATGGGGCCGCCTCTCCAATCATTAATGGGGTCGCCTCTCCTATCATTGCTGTGGTCTTGTACAGCGAAAGTGGCTGGTGCTAAGCACAGCAAAGCCACCAACCCGAGCCACCACTTCCGATTCACGTTTTGCATTTAAGACTCCCTCCCGAACAACGCTATACACTGGGAACAATAATGCCTTGTCGGGCCGCGTGAAGTATGTTCACTATTGCTCACTTTCGGATGGCGAATAACTTAACTTAGAGCTGCTCGGTCACAGGTTACTGACTCAGAACTGTTTGTGTCAGTGACCACGATCGCACTCCGGCTGTGCTAGGGGATCGCTTTCCCCTGTCAAATCCAGCGTCCTGCGCGGCTTTTGGAGTGCAACGATTTGCACACAAGTGTGAATCGGAGCGCCACCGGTTTGCAAAAAGTATCATCTTGACAATAACTTTACTACGAGAGCGTAATGTAACTGTCCAAGTGTTTGGGACAGAACCGACGTCATAGTTCCACGACCTAATAAATCGGCCCACGCCACCGCGCGTAAGCTGGTGACGAGGGCCTAAGTCAAAAATGATTCCAGGTTATGGCACTGGCAAGAATTATTACGCGCTCTAATGCGTGGTCGCGAGAGCTGGAGGTCGATCTGCTTGCCCGCGGCTATGCCGTCGAAATCGTTTCTCCCGACAAAATCCCCGACAATATTGCCGATCTCGAATTACGAGTCGACGCCGGCCCCGGAGATCAGTTGATCGCGAGCGTGGTCATTCGCCGTTCGCCGGAGCCTCGTGAAGCGACGCATTTCCCGGAAGAGCCCGTCAGCTTCCACGCCGAGCCCGGCATCGAAGATGTGGAGTTGCCTGCGGCACTTCCGCAACTGGCGCCCGGAACTCTCTCGGTGGCCGCCGAAACTCTGCACGAGCCCGAATTTGACGCAGAAGCAGACGCGCGTCGAATCTCGCCGCTCGATACTTTCCTGTCGTTGCCAGTGGAACCACCAATTCAAACCGCGGAAGAAAACTCAACGATTGAGCAGGCGGCGATGCGGCCGACAATGGTCGGTCCGACAATGGTGCCGCCAACGCGGGAGCCGCAACTGTTCCATCGACCTGCGGCATGGTTCTGGCGCGCTGGGTTGACTTTTGCCAGCGTGATACTGCTGGCCCTGGTTCTCGGATTCGGCATGCGCCGCAGCGGTAAAGCTCCCGCGCAGAATTCCGGAGCGGTGTCAGCGCAGAAAATTGCAGCAGCATCATCCGATGTGAACTTGTTGAGCGCCGCAGACCCCCAGAAAAACACAGGAAAAGCCCCGGGACAAGTCGCTACCCCCGCACCGCCGCCAGCCATAAGATCGCAAGGAAATTCCGACTTCGCGCCGGAAGAATCGCCAGTCGCGAAGACCGACACAGCCGCCGCCGCCGCAGCAACCCCGGCGGCCAGCACTCGGGCGAGAGTTTCAGGCAGGGTTTCACGCAGACACGGTGACGACTTGATCGCGCCCGACACCGTCACGTATCTTGACAAGCATGCTGCAGAAAACGCTGCCGCGAGAGCCAAACGCGGCGTCGCAGCGAATACCGTCACCTATCTCAGCAACCCATCCGCTCCGAAGGCGGCAAAGCCGAACTCCGGCGTCAAGCACCCCTCAAACTTGAACTAACCATTCTCCATTAAGGGCAATCTATTTCCCTACTGGCTACTGTTCGCGTGGTTAGCTTGGTACGCATTCCCCTACCTTGGCGAACCGCCGTAAGGTTCCGTGACACTGGTAATCCCTAACATGCCAAAGCTTCATTGACCGGATCGTGACATGAAGTCGAGGGCTGGAGGGAAGGTTTGCTGCCCAATTCCGGTTCCGCCTGCCTCCACCGCCGCTCCGATTGCCACCGGGTGGAGCCATCCTTTTGCCAGCGGATTTTCACGGCGGCGCACTGCAAAGGCCTGTTTGAACAACGGCCTTCCGCTGGACATCACTGGGATACACGCTTCCACACTGCTGTGCATAATCTGTGTTCGGTACTATTGTGGTACTGCAATGTCAACACCGTCGTTAATTCTCGCCTGCACCGCTGTCGTGTTTTATCTGCTCACTTGGAAGTATATCCTCCAACTTGTGAGTGAAGTGAATCACGGTTCTTCCGAGCACAGAGTTTCGATGTGGTGGTGGCACAAGGGCTGGAAAGTTCACAGGACGCTTTTTCCGGACAGTCCCGTGCGGACGCGCCTGCTTACCTGCATTGCCGTAACCGTTGGTTTGGGTCTCGTCTTTTGCATTGAAGCTCGACACCTATTTGAACGGATGCAACCCAGATAACGCAGATCAACCTGCTTGCCCCTCACACCGCAATGCTGATGTTTACGATGCGCAACCGCGAGCAACTCTTAAAGTACGCTCCGGCTGCCGCTACCAGAGATGTACTCTCAAAATCCGATGGACTCGCAGAGCATCTACTCGCTTGTTTGAAAAGACTTCATGTTAGGCGCGGAGACCATCTGTCGATAGGGACATCATGCTGACCTCAAGAGTGAAACTGATCTCTGAGGTCGTCCTTTGGAGTTGGCACGCTCTTCCAAGCGCCATCATATCTTGTCGATGACACGTTCCAGTTGCTTGGTCAGGGCCTTCGTGACCTCGTGAAGTTGAACAAGGCTGGCTGGTTGAAATTCAATGTCGCTTCTGTTCAAATCGTCGGACAAAGCTTGGCATAGCTGGTAGGCAACATGAATGCGTTCGCCCGCTATGAACGAGAGCACACTGTTTGAGTCCTGATCGCTCTCCTTGCGGATGACATACTGCTGGACGGCCCTTGCGGCATTTCTGACTTGATCCAAAGCATCCCGCAAATCCGCCAGCACATCAGGGTCGCTGCGCTTTTGTTCAGGCAAGGGCCGGAATCTCTTGTCACGCCGTTCGTCAATCCTGCGAGCAACCTCGATCAATTTCTTTGTGTCCCAGCATTGTTTTGTTGCGCCAATCATGGGAACCTCCACTGCCGGAGAATTAGGACGCTCGACCTACCCCAACTGGCTCCGACCCTCCGATTGTAGGAATAAACGATTTGTCGATCATGCGCTCCGATCCGGACAGTCGCCGATGTGCGTAATTGTCGCCACTGCTCCCCGCCCGCCATAGCTCACCTCTTCGACAGGAACTGATTGAAGACCGTCGTCGGACGGGAGCTGGTGCCCCTACTTTATCCAAGCGCAGGCTTTCCCAGAAACTCAAAATTAAGATTCACTCTACCGAGAAAACCGATGTGTGCGCTAACGTACCGACATAGCTAGCGCCTGCTCACTAGACTTTTTCCAAACTGGGGTCTGCCGTATGTCAACCGCTCGTTTTCCCTCTGGGGAACCCACTGCTCCGCTGTGGCAGGTGCTCTACCAAGACGCCCTGCTGGAATTTGATGACGCCAAATTGCTCACGCGGATTTTGCGAGCCCGTAATGCGATTCGCGAACGGGCGCAAGAAAATCTCCCCGATCCGTTCGAGCGCCAAGTTCTCGATGATGCGCTCCAGACCTTGCTGAGGCTGGAGGAAATAGAGGAAGAAAACAGTCCGCATAGGATGTACCCATTGGTAGTCCCAGCGAGCGGTGGAAAACGCCCCGCCACGCTGGGCGCTTGAGGATTTCGGAGTCGGTTCGGGAGACCCTCCAATGGAAAAGACGCAGCAAGAAATCCGCTGTTCAATCCGCAAGAGGCCGGTGGCACTGCGACAGGAGTTTTACGTCGATCAGCGCGGCGAAGCCGTCCATACGGACTGCTACGTAAAGCCAATCTCGCAAGACAAGAATCGGTTTTCTGGCCCTGCTGCTTGATTTATCGAGGTCGGGGATGTTCTATTCCATTTGGTTACTTGCCGCATCACTGGCCGGTTGGGCCGGTGGCAAGATCGCGGGGGACGACGGGTTCGGGACAGGGGCCGACATTCTCCTCGGAATCACGGGCGCTTTCGTGGTTCGTTGGTCCCTTGAAAACATCGGCATTTCCCTGCACGAGGTTTACCTGCTTCTGTTCTCGATCTGGGGAGCAGCCGCATTCCCGGCCGCCGTGAGGTTTGGGGTTAGACGCCACAACCGGTCAAAGGCTCGCTCCCGACTCCAAGGCGATTAGCGCCATCCTGCTCCGCATCCAGTTACCATAACTTCCAAGTCTGGAATGGATGCCCGCTGACGTGGGACAGCGCCAAGACTTAAGCCCCTATACAATCGATAGCCGCCACCAACGCGGGGATTATGCGTTTCTCATTGTCACGCACTGCCACTACGAAGGGAGAGCATCCGCACACCATAAGTGTGAAATTGCGCGATATGAACCAACTCTTCAATTCGATGGACCCTTCCCCCTTCATTGAAAAGGACCTCGATGACGACGCGGAAGAATTCATCGTAAGCTGGGCACAAGAGTTTTCTGCTAAGGCTCCGCTCAAATTGCGCATCTACTTGGAGCAGTGGCCCTCCGAAGACCCCAAAGAATTGATTCGGACGGCCGTCCGCAACCACTTTGTTCACCGTGCACAAATTACTGACTTGGAGTTCAAGCGGCTCATGAGGCAGGGCCGCACGAGTCTCTTCATCGGGCTTCTTTTCTTGGCTGCCTGTCTACTTCTAAGCAAGATGTTGTTAGGTCATTCGGGGGGCACTTGGGCTGCTGTCGTGCGGGAGAGCCTTACGATTGCCGGATGGGTCGCCATGTGGCGACCCATGCAAATTTATCTTTACGATTGGTGGCCTGTGCTGCGACGGAGCCGGATTTACGACAAGCTGAGCCACATGCCCGTGGAATTCGTCCAAAAAGGCAAGAGTTGAGTAGAAGATTTCACGCGAAGACGAGGCGCTCTTAACTGGCTTTGTGTGCGCGGACTGTACCAGAGACAAGCGTTTCCGGAGCGACGCGGGTATCGAGCCGAACCCGGGGTGAAAAACGAAAGCGCCCCAGACTCCGGTTAGAGTCATGGGGCGCTTTCGTCGAACAGCCCTCCCCCAGAACTGCTCACAAGAAACATAAACCTGAGGAAAACTCCGTGAATAGCACCCCCCTGTTACCCCCGCTGGCCCGGATCACCTGCCTGAGCGTGGATTCTAGTGCTGACTTCAAGCGCGCATAGCGTTCTTAGCCTTCGCATCTGCGGCGGAAGGTCAGGTAAGCTGCACTCCGTATTCAGCGCACCGCTGCCGTAGCAGCCTGCGCGGCACGGGCCGCCTTTCTGCACACTGCTTGTACCATCCCCCGAAAAATCAAGATGTGAGCGGGGTAAAGAACCCACCAATAAAGTTCTCCCAACAACCCGCGCGGCTCGAACCAGGCGCAGCAGCGAACTAGCGTCTGGCCCCTGAGCTGGGGAGAAAGCAAAAACTCCAACCAAGCACGACCCGGGAGATTCATTTCTGCCTGCAGCAGCAGACGACGGCCCACTTCCAGATCCTGCACGTACCAAAAGTCGACGTGATCATTCTTGTTCAGAGGTCCGCGGTTAAAGCTGTGCCTCATACCAGACCCTCCGAGGCATCGGTCCAGCCAGCCGCGGATCCGCCACAAACAGTTCGCATACAGATAGCCGTCCGAGCCACCGAGGCACGCAATGACAGAAAACACATCGTTTGGGGACGCGTCGGCGACCGCTTGGCGGACGTCGCACAGAACCCCGTCCCGCCGAGTCAAGACGTGTGCAGGATAGGAAGGAAGGGTTGCGGTCAGCGAATCGTCCGGTAGCCGGCGCGTCATGGTCTTCTCGATCGCAGCCTCGTAAGACATGGGTCGTATTGCAGGGAACAGTTCAGCAGCTCTAGTGCTTCTGCAGACGACCTCAGTGCGCAGGCCCTCGATCAGTGGTCGGGCGATCGACGTGGGAATTGGGGTCACCAAGCGCAACCAGTAGGAAGACAGTCGCGGAGACAGGACGGGGACGCGGAGCAACCAGCGTCGGAGCCGCCGGGCGTGAGCATAGGTGAGCATCATGCTGCGGTAGGTCTCAATCGTTGCCCCCCCGATTTCGATCACCTGACCCGTTGACTCTGGTGAATGCAGCGCCGCAACCAGATAGTCGAGAACGTCATCGATGGCAATGGGTTGAATACGTGTAATCACCCAGCGGGGGCAGATCATAACCGGGAGGCGCTCGGTCAAGTATCGAATCAACTCGAACGAGAGGCTGCCATTACCTACGACGATGCCGGCGCGGAACTCAGTTACAGGCGGCCCGAACCTGCGTAATACCTCTCCCGTTTGTTGGCGACTCTTTAAGTGCGAGGAAATCTGTGATGTTTCGGACGCGAGCCCGCCAAGGTAGATGATCCGGCTTACTCCTGCTTGCCGGGCCGCCACGGCAAAGTTGTGGGCGGCGAGCCGGTCGCGCTCCTGAAAATCTCCGTCGGAGGCTGACATGGAGTGAATCAGATAGTAGGCAACGTCGATTCCTTGCATTGCTGCCGCAACGCTCTCCGGTTCCAGTGCGTCGGCAACTACAATGCGAGTATTCTCGGCCACTTGCGGGTCCACGCGCGAGACGTCCCGCACCATACACGAGACTTCGTGTCCGGAAGCCACCAGACGCGGGATCAGCCTGCTGCCCACATATCCCGTCGCCCCGCTGACTAGAATCCTCATACCGCACCGGAGTTCAGTTGCCAGATTTTGAAGTTCAGCAGCGAGGCAAAAGCAACCCAGAGCGCGTAGGGCACCATAAGCCAAAAGGCGAGGCCAGACACAGGCCGGAATGCCCACGCCGTTGCGACGATGGCGCCGAACAGGAAAACAATCTCGACTAACGCCGTACCCAGCCGGCGAAGTCCGAAGAACAGCCCCGACCAAGCGACATTCAACGCTAGTTGGGCAAAGAACAGAGTCAACGCAAGTTTTGCGCCGCCCCAGTGTGCTCTTCGCCAAACCAGCCAGGCACTTAGCGCCATCAGGAAATACAAGGCTGACCAGACCGGAGCGAAAATCCAATTGGGTGGATTAAATGAGGGCTTCCTGAGATCCGCGTACCAGGTTTGGACCGAGGACGACGTCCAGATGGAACCCAGCAGTGCGGCGCTATAACACGGGAGCAGGAAAAAGAGAAACATGAGCCAGCGGTTGTCAGACATGGCTAGCCTCCAACCGTCTCACATTCTGGATGTATTGGTGGGAATCGAACTTCTTTGAGGTGCTGGCGTATGACATATAACGAATTTGCCCGAAAACAGGTCTCTCGAACCATGGCCGGTCGTGCTTGCCGACAATGGCCCAGGCAATGCCAGCGTAGCCGTTGGGGTCGCGGCCGTCGAGTTCATAACGGTCATTGAGCCAGACCGCCCGTTGGTAAGCGCTAGCAACCGACGGACTCCACTCCAGGATTTTCTTGGCCCAGTACATCCGCACGTAGTTGTGCATCCAGCCCGTCAAGACCATCTGTTTCTGAGCCGCGTTCCATAGAGGATCATGAGTTTCAGCCTGCTCGAGCTGTTCCTCGTCGTAAGCAATAGGACGACGGTCGCCCGAGTGTTGGGCAAAAGAGCGATCCGCCCAGGGCTCGAGGCATTCGAAGGAATCATAGTACGAGTTGTAGCGGACGAAATTCACCGAGAGCTCACGTCGGACGATCAATTGCTCCAGAAATGCCTGTTTCGCGGCTGCCGGCGCTGAAGCCGCCTGCACCGCGTGCGCGATAGTGAGCGGGCCGATGTGTCCAAAGTGAAGGTAGGGCGAGAGGCGGCTGGTTCCGGAAAGTTCCGGATGATTCCGGTCCTTGGGATAATTCCGCAACCCATGTTTGACGAAGTCAGTCAGAACGCTCAGCGCACGCTTGGTTCGGCCCTGCCAGTTCTCGACCGGCGAAACAGAGCGATCGAGCGACCATCCTGCAGTGAAATCGTCATGCGTCGAAAGTGACTGCAGAGCTGGTGGTTTGTTCCATGGCATTCGCGCTTTGACGACCTTCGTTGGAATAAGGAACTGGGGCAACAATGTCTGGAGCCGGGGGCGGATCGTGCGGCCTCCATAGTGCTCTTTACCCAGGAGCCGCGAAGGCACGACGACGTCGGCATCAACGGTCCAGAAAGGTACCTTCAAGTGTTGGGCGGCGCGGACTCGCCAGTGCTCCGGTTCACGTAAAGGATTTTCATCGCCGATTACGATCGCCGACCGGACCTGTTCACAAAACTTAATTAGGCTGTGATCAGGGTAGGTCCGCAGGACAAAACCGACATTGCGCTTGGTGAGCCCCTCTGCGATGTCAGGAATTCCGGAGGCGAGAAACCGGTAATGACGCTGATTAGCGTTCGGATAAAAAGGCACCGGAGCAAAGAAAGCAACTACCGGCTTGCCCAGTTCGTTGCCAAGCTCGATCGCCACGTCCAGGGAGGGATTGTCCAGTGCCCTCTGGGCGCACTGCATCCAGTAGACTACGCACTGTCCGCCTGGATTCGGCGCTCCGGATTTCCGTACGGCGATGCGGGGATCGAGGCTGAGTGTTTTGAGTCCCATGCTAGTGAAGTGGGGGAGAACGCTGAGGAGTTCTCCCCCGTCTTTCGTGTCCTTACTCTAGCGGGCGGCGCGAGCCGGCGCCGACTCGTGTCCCCAGCGATGCTGAATAGCCTTGAAAGAGAAGGCTTGGTACAGCGCCGCCAAGCCGACCAGAGCGTAGACGACGGAGCTAAGTGTTGACGTTTCGCCGAATTTCATACCGAAAATAGCGGCCACCAGGTCGAAGTGCGCAACGCTCACCAGACCCCAGTTCAGTCCGCCAACCACTAGAAGCACAGCTGCAATCACATCTAAAGTTTTCATCTTTTCCTCCATCTTTACTTAGTTATTGGGTAGAAGCACAGTGTCGATCACGTGGATCACGCCGTTAGAAGCCAAAACGTCGGCCTTCACCACCTTGGCGTCATTGACCATGACGGTACCGTCATTGACCGTGAGCTTCAGGTCCTGGCCATTGACGGTTTTGGCCGAAGACAGCTTCATCACCTGGGCCGCGGTCACATCACCCGACACCACGTGGTAGAGCAGGATGGCCTTCAACTTGTCCTTGTTCTCGGGCTTGAGAAGCGATTCGACTGTGCCCGCCGGCAGCTTGCTGAAGGCGTCGTCTGTCGGAGCAAACACAGTGAAGGGTCCCTTGCCTTTGAGGGCGTCAGCCAGACCGGCTGCTTGAAGTGCGGTGGCCAGCGTGTTGAAGGTCCCTGCCGCGACCGCGGTGTCAACGATGTCCTGCTTCTGGGAGCCGGCTACCGCCGGCATCGCGCTTGCCAGGACGCTGAGAATCAATGCAAAACTCGCTGCTTTCACGTTATCTCTCCTTGTTTTCATTTTCTTGTTCTCTCTGTTTTCTGTTGCACTCTTGCCCTTTGCTGTATTAACTATAGAGAATAATTATTTGCTCAATACGAAAAACGACGCAATTCTGCAATTCGTGTGAGTGCCAGTCAAAAGTCCAACCCGTCGTTGTACTGGTGGGAAAACAGGAGAGGCGAGTGGTCAATAACACAATTGTCGAAGGGCTTCGGCCCTATGCCCTGGGCGAGAAACTGCGGACCCTGCGGCTGCGAAAGAGCATGGGGCTGGTGCAATTGGGCAAGCATACCGGCTTTTCGGCGGCCATGCTCTCAAAACTGGAACGTGGCAAGCTGTTTCCCACACTGCCCACGCTGCTGCGGATTGCCCTGGTATTCGGGGTGGGACTCGAATATTTCTTCACCGACGAGCGCAAGCGTCATGTGGTGGCGATTGCGCGCAAGAAAGAACGCTTGCGGTTTCCGGACACTCCGGGCGGAGGGAGTATTGCATACAACTTCGAGAGTCTGGACTTCAAGGCAACGGAGCGCAAGCTCAATGCTTTCTACGCGGAATTCGAACCCATTGCTTCTGACAAGTCGCGGCCTCACCAGCATTCTGGCGTGGAATTGCTATATCTGATCTCCGGAAGACTGGAGCTCACGATCGGCTCCGAGACGTTCAACCTGGAATCAGGGGATGCAGTGTACTTTGATTCGGGAGTGCGTCACAGCTACCACCGCGCTAGCAAAGGTCCGTGCGCGGGGGTGATTGTGACGGCATGACCAGTACGTCGGGATCCACGCTGCATTCTCTGACAGCAACTCTCACCGCACCAAGCATTGCGATGCGCTGATGTGCAATCTCGGCTGTGGCTTCTCACGACCAAAACTTGGGCAAAACTTGGGCAAAGAATCGACCCCGAATGGGGTCAAAATCGGGTGTCGAGGGGTGCAAGAGTCGTCAAATCAACAACAAGTTAAATTGACCGCCTGGGCTCATAACCCAAAGGTCGGTGGTTCAAATCCACCCCCCGCAACCAAATATCTCGTTACACTTCATCGGCTTGGGAGCTTTCCTCTCCCGAGCCGTTTTTGTACTTGGGCAAATTAAGGCGAACTTGGGCAAAGAATTCCCCGAGTTGCTCTGCCACTTTCCTGTGGTCGTCCCCAATCACGTGCGTGTAGCCCATGGTTGTGCGTGGGTCGGAGTGCCCCAATCGATCCTGCCGTACCTTCATCGGTGCGTGCAGGTGATCGAGCAGACTTGCGTTCCCATGTCGGAACGCATGAGCTGCTCCATCCAGACCGAGCTTCTTCAAGATCGGTTTAAGCTGCCTCTTGATGAAGTTGTCGGGGTGCAGGCGACGACCTTCCCTACTCAGGAAAAGTGGCTCCTCGGGGTTCCTGTCCTCGACGTAGAAGCGAAGGCGTTCGGCAAGCTGCGGCGAGAGAGCGAAGAATCGCTTCTTGCCGTTCTTCGGGCGCTTCAGTTTGCTTTTCCACCTACTTCGCTGAACCGTGATTGCCTGCTCGTTCAAGTCGACATCTCCGACGTTCAGGCCGCAGATTTCTCCGCGCCTGATGCCGGTCTCCGCTACCAGCCAGAAGACGGTCTTGTATGGCTCGTTCGCGGCATCGATGATCTGTTTGACCTGCTCCACCGTGAAGCTCGGTTGCTCCTCGCGATTCCAGGTCGGCAGAACCAGATCGTCGCAGACGTCGTGAGTGACATAACCCCACGCTTTTGCCGAGGCCCAAAGAAGGCGCAGCGTAGCGACCCGGTTACGTATTGTTTTCTCGCTACGTTTGTCCTTCCCCGGACCCGACCACAGCGTGATCACGTCTTGCACGACCTCCGTCGAGATGTCTCTTAACCGTGTCGCCCCGAGGGCCGCAATTGCTGAAGAGAAATCTGGCCTGTTGCGGCACGTGAAGAGCGCTGGTCAATAGTTGCCACAGAGTGTAAGGGCGACCTCTCGAAGGGGCGTCCCTCGACGTGATCAAGCGCCGGGGGTATTGCCAGAGTCGGGCGGACGTGCGGAGCGAAGCTTGGCTGCCATTTTCACTAGCGAGGCGAGAGAGTCGGCTTTCATCTTCTGCATGACCTGCCCTCGATGCGCTTTCACTGTGATCTCGCTGATGCCGAGCTCGCCACCAATCTGTTTGTTCAACAGGCCGGAAACGACCAACGCCATAACCTGCCGCTCGCGAGGGGTGAGTAATGTGTAACAGTTCCGGAGTTCCCGAATCTCCGCTTCGTGGCTAAGCGCAAGGCGGCTACGTTGGAGCGCTTGCCGAATCGCGTTCAGGAGCGCTTCATCACTGAAAGGTTTCGTTAAGAATTCAATTGCGCCCGCCTTCATGGCACGGACTGTCATCGGGATATCACCGTGGCCCGTGATGAAGATGATCGGCATGTCGGTCCGCTCGGCGGCCACCCGCTGCTGCAGTTCTAGACCGTTGAGGCCCGGAAGGGAAACGTCAAGGATGAGACAGCTTGGAAGAGGAGCTCGCGGGCGATCGAGGAATTCTTGAGCGGATGCGAAGGTCTCGGCCTGCCAGCCTTCATTTCGAATCAACAATTCCAGCGACTCGCGCACCGAGACGTCGTCGTCAACAATGAACACGATGGGCGTGACCGTCGACATTGGTGATGACCCCACTGCATCGCCAAGAGCGCTCGCTAAGATCATTTTATATTCCTCCTTCGCGGTAAGTGACTGCGGATCGTCAGTGCACTTGAATGGTTAGCTCGCTCGAAGTGCGGCATTGAGCGCCTCAAGCAGAGCCGTGTCGCTAAACGGCTTGAACAGGCACTCCACCGCACCCTGCTCGAGTAGCCGCGGGCGAACAGTCTTATCTCTATTCGCGGTGATGAAGATGGTCGGAATCGCTTGTCGCCGACGAATCAATTCCTGTTGAAGTTCAGGCCCGGTCATCCCCGGCATGGCAATGTCGAGGATCAGACATCTGGTTGGGCCGACGCAATCGGAGGCGAGAAACTCTTCCGCCGACGAGAAAGTGCGAGTTGCAAAGCCGAATTCCCGCAGCAAATCAGGCAGCGACTCGCGCACTGACTCATCGTCATCAACTACTGATACAAGCGGACGTTCGGTGGCGCTTCCTTCTGGGTGAAACTGCATAAAACAACATTGCTCCACTCCATGAGAGGCGTCTATTGTACTTAGGTATTGGGTTGACCGTTGATATCTGGACCAGACTCGCATCATGCTGTGCGGGTCAACGGATCTGTCTAGTTGACGCGAGTTTCGGCGTCGGCCAGGCTCTCGCGCCTGCAAGGAATAGAGAATGCAAACGTGGCTCCTGGGCCGTCGTTCGCTGTCGCCCATAGACGTCCGCGATGAGCCTCGATAATGGAGCGGCTGATCGATAGCCCGATTCCCATTCCATCGCTTTTCGTTGTAAAGAACGCTTCGAAGAGCTTGTCCGCGGCTTGAGCTGCGAAACCGACTCCCGCATCTTTCACGCTGAGGCGCACACGATCGCCTTCATCCCGTTCGGTTCTGATGAGCAACTCTCTCGCCCGATCGTCGATTGCGCTCATTGCGTCCGAAGCGTTCCGCAGCAGATTCAGGATGACTTGCTGAAGCTGGACGCGATCGCCGATGACGGGCGGGAGGTTGTCCGCAAGCTCATGCCGCAGAATCACACGCTTACTCTGTAGCTCACTCAAAGACAACGAAGTCACCTCTCGAGTCGCCTCATTCAGGTCCATTGATTCAGGTGAAAGATCCTTCTTGCTATAAAGCGTGCGTAGCCGCGTGATCACGTCAGAGGCCCGGTTGCCATCGCGAATCGTGCGCCGGGCGGTTTCTCGGGCGCCATCGACGTTGGGGGAATCGGCCGAGAGCATCCGCAGACAGGTGCTGGCATTGGTGATGATGCCCGAAAGCGGCTGGTTAACTTCGTGCGCGATCGACGCCGTTAACACTCCGAGGCTCGTGACCCTGGCCACATTAGCGAGTTCTGACTTGGCCTTGCCGAGGGCTTCTTCCGAGAGCCGGCGCTGGGTCACGTCTTGAACCGCGCCGATGTACTCCTCTCGCCCCTCCCGGTCCCGGGTCCCGTGAGCGATCAAGTGCAGGTACTTGATCGAGCGGTCGGGCATCAGCAACCGGTGTTCATATTCGAAGTCGCTAACGCCGCGTTGCGCCGTTCCGATCATGTCATACAGCAACGGCAGGTCTTCCGGATGAACTCGAGTTCCAATCAACTCGAATGTCACCGGCACACCCAGTTCAAACTCGAAAATGCGATAAAGCTGATCTGACCACTTGATGTCGTCCGTCGCGGCCATCCAGGAAAAGTTGCCGATGCGACTCAGCTTCTGACCTTCCGCCAGGAATGCCTCACTGCGCCGGAACTGTTCTTCTGCCCGCTTGCGATCATCGATATCTGTATTTGTTCCATACCATTTCAGGACGTTGCCCGATTCATCGAGCATCGGGTTGGCTCGGAACAGAAACCACCGATACTCACCGTCGAAGCGCCGTAGTCGCCCCTCGACCTTTCCCGCCCTGCCTGCAGCCATCATCGATTGCCACGCGGCAAACAGCGCACCTAGGTCATCCGGATGAACGGCAACTGTCCAGCCGGAGCCCTGCAGCTGTTCCAATGGGAGTCCCACGTACGCGAGGTATTGCTGGTTGAAGAACTCCGCGGAGCCGTCGGGACGCGCAGACCACGCCAGTGCTGGGACTGTGTTAACGATAACGTTAAGTTCGCGCTCTCTGGCCAGCAGCGCTTCCTCAGCCTGCTTTTGCTCGTCAATGTCCGTGAGCAAGACATACCAGCGGAGGGCACGACCTTCAGCATCACACAGGGGCAGGCCGCGAGCGCGGAACCAACGATACACGCCGTCAGCACGGCGCAGACGGTGTTCAACATTGTAGGTAGATGCCGTCTCGACCGAGCACTTCCAAGCGGAGATCACGCCTGGCAGGTCATCTGGGTGAACGGCGCTGCTGGTCGTCCATCCTTTTATTTCTTCGACGGTTTTGCCGAAGTAATCCGAGGCTTGACGGTTGACGACTTCGACCTCGCCCCTCGCACTCATGATCGCTACCAATCCCGCGATACCATCAAGGATCAAACGAAGACTCTGCTCGCGATCGCGCAGGGCTTCCTCTACCCGCCTGCGATCGGCAATTTCGTTTCTCAGCTCTTCGTTGGTTTGGGCAAGTTCGATAGTTCGCTGGGCAACTTTTTGATCGAGCTCACTGGCAAGCCGCTTCTGTTGGCTCAGAAGCCATGCTTCTTGTAGGCCGATTGACGCCTGGTTCGCGGCCACGCTCAGAAGAAGTTTCTCTGTCTGACACGGGAAATCCGCTCGCCGACACCCAGCCACGAGTAGGCCGATCTCACCGTGCAGCCCCAGTCGCACGGGCATCACCGAAACGTCCCCTTGTCCAATAGGCTTCCTTGCCAGGGGAAGCCATTCTTGCGGGTCATCCCCGAACCAGTGGTTGAGCATCTCGCCGATCTCGTGCGGCCGGGTTGTCAGGTTCAGCGATTGAGCGATCCGGGCCATCTCGATGGGCGCCTCGCCGATTGGGTCTTTCAACCGCACATAGACGAGATCTAGGCCGAGCATGCCTAGGAGCGCGTCGAGGAAGGTATGAACAATCTGGGAGGGCTCGGCGCCGCTCCACATCGCAGGAAGAGCGAGGACGCTAACCAGGTCATTATTACAGCGCCGAAGGCGCTTGATCTCGTCGGCGGGAAGCTCTTCCATCTTAGGCCGCCGTCGAGGGTAATCTAGTTCGCATGGCCCGTCGTTCGCGAACTTCACGCAGGAACTCCGGTGGCGGCACAAAGAACGGATTCTGCTGCAGGATGCCGCCGACGATAATCATGGGATGCGTCCGCATGATGTCAATCACCGTGTCTCCTCCAAATTTCGCAAGATGGTAGGTGCAGATGACGGCGTCGTCGTGGCGACTCCACACATCATTGACACGCGATTCGAACTCAACCAGGTCCTGGACGTACGATCGATCTTCGACCGCCCAGTCCATCCGGCAGCAAATGCGGCTGAGCGGAAATCCTCCCTTGGCGTTGCCGCTGGCCAACTGCTCGAATACCTCTAGCATCCCATCCTGATCGAAACGGCCGTCCCGGAGGTACGCTTCGGTGTTGGTGCGAAGTTCGAGTTGCCCACTCTGCTGGGCGGCCGTCGCGTCGATCCCTGCCGCGGCCAACCGTTGCAGATGGTCACGATGTTGATCCGGATTCACGACGTGAACCGCCTTGTCGCCACACTCGAACCCGTCCTTAATGAACGGAAGCAAGACGCGATATTCCTCGTCGTCGCTATTGAAAAACGCGCAGACATGACGCACTTCGCCGAGCTGAGAGCCAGCAAGGGAAATGGGTGACCTGGCCTTCTTCATGGTGTATTCCTCCCATATGGACATCGCGCAACCTGGGTCACTACAACAGCCGTTGTCTTCTGAGCGGTCGAACGGTTGATCCTTGGCAGGTACGCAGTCCTGCCAGCATCATTTATGCCGCTATCCGGGTGCGGCCCGGTTGCCGCTCTTGAAGCTCTTGCAGGTATTCTTCGGGCGGCACGAAGAACGGGTTCTCTTGCAGAAGTCCACCGATGATGACGGCCGGGTGAGTACGCATGACTTCAATAATTACTTCCGCGCTAAATCTCGTCACATCATAGGTGCAGACGACCGGATTCGCCCGTCCTGCGTTGCGCATCCATGCGATGTTGGCTTTCGCCTCGTACTTGAGTAGTTCGACCAAGCCGATGCCGGGTTCTAGCGCCCATTCCATGTGAGCAACAAACCGCGCGGCGGGGAAACCATGTTGGCGAGCATCCGTGGTAAAGCTCTCCCACAGTTCCAGGGTGCGCTCCAAATCAAATCTGCCGTCGCGCAGGTGCGCGGTTGTCCAATCGCGCAATTCGAGTTGCCCACTCTGCTGCAGAACGCCGACGTCGATCCCTGCTGCCGTGAGTCGGTCCATGTGGTCTTTACGTCTTTGTGGATCGACTGCGTGGACGGCCATCTCACCGGAATCGATGCCCTCCTTGATGAATGGAAGCAGCGCCCTGTACTCGTCATCAGCGTTGGAAAAGAACGCGCAGATGTGTGCGCGCTGACAGAGCGGAGACCCTGCGAGACGGATTTGATCACCGGCGTTTCGCGACGGGACGGGATTACGGGAGTCACCATCGAGGGGCATAAGCAACCTCCCTGCTGCGGAATTCGAATCCGCAGCCATGAATGGCACGTTCTCGAATCGTTGAAAAAGAAGCGGTGCTGGGGTCCCCACATGACCCACAATACATCAATTGTGCCACTTTAGGCGCACGACTGCAAATTGTGGACAGCTCGTCGCGTCAACTGATGCCAAGGTATCGACCAATACTATCGTCCAATAGATTCGTCTCCGCGCTTCTGGCTTAATCGCAACTGTGCATCGTGTCCGAAACGAATCGGGTACCTGCAACGAACAATTTTCTGATGAAGGAGAGCACACCATGACAAACGCCATAACCCCAATCGAAAAGGTGATCTACACCGCCAAAGCGCACACCACGGGCGGCCGGGACGGAGGAGGGTCCCGCACCTCCGATGGCCGCCTGGACGTTAAGCTTTCGGTTCCTGGCACTCCCGGAACCGGCACCAACCCCGAGCAGTTGTTCGCCGTCGGTTGGTCGGCGTGCTTCCTGTCAGCGATCAAGATCGTAGCTGCCAGAATGAAACTCAAGCTGCCGGCTGATCTCTCCATTGACACGGAGGTGGACCTGGGCACAACCGGCGGCGGTTACCTCCTTCAAGCTCGCCTCAACGTCAACCTGCCGGGTATAGAGCGCGAAGTCGCCCAGGCACTGGTGGACGGTGCGCACCAGGAGTGTCCATATTCCAAAGCCACACACGGCAACATCAGCGTTGTGACCAACGTCGAAACCAAACCCGTCACACGTGTTGCGTAATCGTGTTTATCGACAAGACTGTCTGTCAATTGGAGGGAAGCGATGTTCGAAGACCTTAACCACACTCACCGCAATCGCCGTTGCTTTGGCACTGCGGCCATAACCATCGCCGCCGCCCTGTTTGGCATGACCAGTTCTTTGGGAGCGCAGCCCAGCAAGACGGCACCGGCAGGTCTGCGAGCGATCAAGGTGCAGCAGAGGGCGCTCACAGCAATTCGATTACCCGTAGAAGGTGAGGTGCCATCTCTCGGCAGCGGCACCGCGTGGCTCAATTCGCGGCCATTAACGGCGGCCGACCTGCGTGGAAAAGTAGTCCTGATCGACTTCTGGACCTATTCGTGTATCAACTGGCGGCGCCAACTTCCGTACGTACGAGCGTGGGTCGAGAAATACAAAAATCAGGGTTTGGTGGTGATCGGTGTACACGCCCCCGAGTTCTCATTTGAGAAAAACATTGATAACGTTCGCCAAGCCGCCAAGGACATTCGTGTCGATTATCCGATCGTGATCGATAACGACCATGCAATATGGCGCGCTTTCAACAATGAATATTGGCCCGCCCTCTATTTCGTCGATGCGCAGGGGCGGATCCGCCATCATCAATTCGGCGAGGGCGAATACGAACAGTCGGAAAAGATTATTCAACAACTGCTGGCCGAGGCCGGAGGCAGTGGCTTTAGTCATGAACTGGTGTCGCTCGATCCCCAGGGTGCTGAAGTTGGCGCTGATTGGAACGACTTGAGATCTGCGGAAAACTATGTCGGCTATGAGCGCACCGAGAACTTTGCGTCTCCCGGTGGCGCAAGACCGGACAAGCCTCTCTCCTATACAGTGCCCGCTCGACTGAAACTCAATCACTGGGCTCTTGAGGGTGACTGGACGATGCAAAGAGAAGGCATCGTACTGAACAAGCCCAACGGGCACATCGTTTACAGCTTTCACGGCCGCGATCTTCATCTCGTCATGGGACCGGCAGTGCCAGGAATACCCGTGCGATTTCGCGTGCTCATCGACGGACAGCCGCCCGGCGCGGCTCATGGAGTTGACGTAGACGACCAGGGGAACGGCGCGGTTACCGAGCCACGGATGTATCAGTTGATCCGACAACCGATGTCGATCGTTGATAGGCAGTTCGAGATCGAATTTCTCGATTCCGGTGTGGAAGCCTTTTCGTTCACGTTCGGCTGATCCGTGGCAAATAGATCGCGTCCAACAGCCCGCACACTTGAGGTGCGAATCGAGTTTGTGAAATCGGAAAGCCTCGTGTTCGAGTGCGCGGCAGAGAGCTGAAAACAGGAGGATCCAATGAACACGGAGGAGTCATTCAGCAATGCAACGTACGTCGACCAGATGCACATCGCGGAGGGCGAGTTATCGGCGTTCATCAGCGCAGTGACGCAATTGTTCGGTCCAGAGCAGGCCAGGCTCGCGGCAGAGGACTGGCTCGAGGAGTCGGAGTTATCGGAGTTAGTGGATAGCCTGCCTCGATCTACAAGTCGAGATTGGAGAGCGGTCACGGTCGCGGCCTCGGCTCGACTGGCAAATCGGCTCAACGTCGCACTGCATCATCGATCGCTGCTCGCTACCGTTGCCTGATACGAAAGTATCGCCGATACCATCGTCTAATTGTTTTGCCTCCACGTTTCTGGTGTGATGCGCTCATCGCAACCGATGCAATCGGAAATGCGCAACAAAAATTCTTCAGAAAAACAGCCAGAACTGTTCTCTGAAGAGATCAGAGCAGCGTTCAGATCGCTGCGCTAATTGAGGAAAAAGGAGAAGACAATGCTGAAGCACACGGCTGTATTCGCAGTAGCTGTAATTCTCGGCCTAGCTGTTCTGGGCCTGGATGCTCCCAATAAACCTGCTTCCATGGCCGGGTCCTGGCAAGTGGACACTCGCCATTCCGATGCGAAACTTATCACCGACGCGACGACGGATTATGGGAAAACCAAAATAAATGTAGCTCTCGGCTACGCCAGGATCTACGGGAGAGTGAACCTCCACGACGGCGATCCCACAAAATCGAGTATCGAATTCAGGTTCTATCCCGCTAACTCTATGGTGCCCGCCATTGATGAAGATGGGAAATTCCTGAGCCATTGGCTTGAAAACCTGTCCAACCACACGCTGGTGTGCTTCCACTCCAAGCGGGTCGAGCGGATGCCTGACGGGCGGTTGCAAGCCACAGGCGAACTGACCGTGACGCGAGTAGACCGCAACGTCGAGGCAGACCCGACTGAAGCCTATTCCGGGCCCGTGTATGGCCCTCCAATGATCCACCGCGTTTCGCACGAAGCCACTTTTGTTTTTGACCTCCCGTCCGCTGGTGGGAACGAACAGAAAGAAAGCTCTATCCAGGCGTCAGGATCTACCAACATGTTCCGTGAGGATTTTCCCCAGTTGGTGAAGACTGTAGTCAGTACCTACTGGCCGCCCGTGGTTCAAGAGGAAAACTGTCAATACCCTGACGCGAGTGAAGCCTATAGCGGTGCCCAATGCACGGGAACATACCTGTCAACTGCTGGACTTCCTGAAGAGCCACACGCAGCCGGCGGCGAGGACGTCGGTGTCCAGCAGAATTTCAATGCCATCGTCGGAAATCACCTGACCATTCTCATTCACCTGCGTCTGACGGCGAAGGCTTTCGGAGAACGAGCGGTAGCCGGAAACTAGATATTGTACCGATCCAAAAAGACGGAATCTCGTTGGGCCGAAATTGGGTAGTGGTCTAGTTTGAAACTAGACCACTACCCGAAATTGAAGGGAACGGTGGGCAAAACATGAATACAAGTTCGAAAGGCACAGCTCTGCTATCGGTCGCGGCCATCGTGTTGTACGCAATGACTGCTATGGCACAAAACGCAACGGACATTTGTCGACCGGCCCCGGTTATCCCGCTCACCGGCAGTGAGCCCCCGGCGAAGATCGTAATCGATCCTCCGCTGGCCGGACCGCTCGCCTCCCGCGGAGTGGCGATTATCCAATATATTGTGCACAGAACCTGCACATTGCGCCGGTGTTCGGCCCCAATGCTCTGGCGGTCTCGCCGCGCGTCGGACACCTTCATGTGAGACTCGACGATGCCCCTTGGGTGTGGGCAGATGCGAGTGGTAACCCAATCATCCTGATGGGTCTTCCCCCCGGCCCGCACAAGGTGCTTCTTGAATTGGAGGATGCGAACCACCACACCCTCGACAAAGGCACAGTCACATTTGTCGTTCCAGAAAAGAATGCGGCCGAAAAGCATCAGTGACGCGACGGAGTACGGTGAAGCGGGCCTATTCAAGGAGCGGGAAGAATGGAAGACAACACCTCAGTCAAGTTGGTGAACGCATAGGAGGAAAGAACATGGAAAATCCGAAGGGTGGTCAAGAATTTAGAAGGAGGAACACTATGAAACGGATTGCTTTCTTGTTGTTTGCAGTTGTAGCGCTGGCCGGCGTGGTCGTCCACATGGCCCACGCATCTGGACACGCCGAGGAAGAGGCTGCCCCGATCTTCGGAATCACAATCCCCGCCGGATACCGCGACTGGAGGTTGATCTCTGTGGCCCACGAAGAAGGCGACCTCAACGATATTCGCGCCATTCTGGGCAACGACACAGCGATCAGGGCGTATCGGGAAGAGAACCTTCCGTTCCCGGACGGCACGATCATTGCCCGAATAGCCTGGAGTTACGTCCCCTCGGAGGAAAACAACAAGGTCTTTGGCCGTCCCCAATCTTTCGTTCCCGGGCCCGCCCCGGATTGGTACCTTCAGCTTATGGTCAAGGACTCAAAAAAGTACGCCGCGACGGGCGGCTGGGGGTTCGCTCAATTCAATAAGGAAGGCAAACCTACGGCCGAGGCGAAGCTCAAAACCTGCTTTCCTTGCCACGAGCCTGTCAAAGCTCGCGACTTTGTCTTCACCCGTTACACACCTTAATACCGAGAATCAGCGCGCAGTACTGATTCTGGCGCTTTTCGATCGCTACGTTCAGTCGAACCGAAATCAGCAAGTGCGCTTTCGACAATAACTCAATGACTCATAGGAGGACTCATGGCAACGACAGCAATCGCGGTAGGAACGATGAAGGTGGCGCAAGTCTCCAATCCCGGAGCAGATTTCCAGATCGTCGAGCGCGAGATTTCTGAGCCGGGTGCAGGACACGTGCGGATCAAAGTGCAAGCCTGTGGTGTTTGTCACAGTGACGTGCTCACGAAAGAAGGCTTGTGGCCCGGAATTCAGTATCCCCGCATTCCCGGGCACGAAGTGGCGGGCATCATT
>JBEKFN010000015.1:0-22079 GCA_050013295.1 Terriglobales bacterium | reverse complement strand
GCGAGGAAGTCGCCACCGTAAATCGTGTCGTCAAAATGGATCCAGGTGGAATCGCCTTCGCCCTTCAGGTTCTTGGCGGCGTTGATGCCCCCCTGCGCGCACACCGAATGCGAGCGCTTTACCGGGACAATGGAGAACAGGTCAACCTCTCCGCCCATCTCAGCGATCTTAATGACGGCGGCGAGACCTGCCAGGCCCCCGCCCACTACGATGATTTTCGGAGCTGCCATACGGTATGAATCCGATCTGCCGGGCCGGGCCCGGGCCTGCTCGCACAACTTCGTGCAATCTCTCGTACAATCTCTATCGCATCACGAGACTTTCCGAAGTATTGGTGTCTAAAGGCTGGTTCGGCGTCGTCAGGAATCCGTACATGCTGCCCGCTCCGACCGCAATCAGGACGAGCGCGAGCGCGAGGCAGACATAGCCAAAGCCGCGGCGCGCCGCTTCCCCGGTCGTAATCCCCCACTTCGCGGCGAACAGCCACAGGCCGTAACTGAAATGCCAGCAAGCGGCGATGATGCCGACGGCGTAGAAGGCGATCATCCACGGGTTCTGAAATTCCGACTGGACTTTAGCGAAGGACTGCATAGGATGTGTCGGCAGGTGCACGCCGGTGAAGCGCAGGAAGTACGTGTGCTGCGCTATAAAAATGAGCGAAATGATGCCGGTCCAGCGATGTGTGGTGTAGAGCCAATTGCCAGTCCACGGGTAATTGGCGACGTTGCCCTCGCCTTGATACCAGATCCAAAGGCCGTAGAGGCCGTGGTAGGCGATCGGAATCCAGATGAAGAACAGCTCCAGCAGAAAAACGAAGGGCAGGCTGTTCAGAAACTCGACTTGCTTGCCGTAGGCCACTGGGCCCTTGAAGGCTTCGGCGTTCGAGATGAAGTGTTCGAGAAGGAAAGCTCCAATGGGTACGACACCGCTGAGAGAATGCAAACGGCGCAGCAGGAACGAGGTACCCTCGCCGGCGCGCAGCGGAGCGACGCCGGGCTTGATCTGTGGAACTGGAGCGGCGGGATTGGCAGTTGATGCCACGATGACGGCTCCTTGCGTGGTGCAGTGTACAAACCAGTAATTATCGTTTTGCAGGGGAAGGGAAGTCAAGAAAGATCGAAGTGAAGCAGCGTCTAATTGGTGGGTCACTCTTCGGACGCAACGCGATCCAAGCACGAAGGTGACGATTCGCACGGTCAAACACGTTCCAGTTGCAGCAGCAGCTTGCGGCTACGAGCTTTCATCGCAGCCGTACCGCTTCGACTAGCCTCGCGCAGAATCTCCACCACTCTCGGTCGAATGCTCGGGTCATTCTGCGCCAAGTCGGCTAGCCCCTGAAGAGCGAAGGTCTTGACAATGGAACTACGGTCCACCAGATAACTGTTCAATAAAGATGTCGCGAGTTGTCGTTCCTTGGCGTTCAGCACAAGCCGTGGAACCATGACAGCTAGATGCCAGCGCAGTTCTTGTTCCTTCGCCTCGATCGTCAAACCCAGCAACTCCTTCTTGTAGGGCCGCAGGAGCTCACGATTCCTGCGCGTAACCTTCTCGGTCGCGTCTGCAGCGCGCATTCGGACGAGGGCATCCTCGGACCACAACCCTGCGATCAGCTCAGCAAACAGCCGTGGATCCTTGCATACTATTGCCACCACTTGGTCAGAGCGGCCGATTGTCCGTCGATCCCCTCCTTCAAGGAGAAGAAGGATGTTTTTTCGCTGCATTGAGAGGACCCGGAAAAACATGATATACCGCGAAGGTTTATCGCGATAAGTTCTACGTTTAGAGCCGCCGCACTGCTCGTGTGGGGACGGGGCTTTGGCCCGTCCAAGCCGAGCGCAGTTCGGCAGACTGCCTGCGGTCACAGCAACTTTGGATTCGCTTTAGGTTGCCCGATACCACGAAAGAAATGCGCGAAAAGCTGCGCCCCGATGGCTGTACTGGGCTTTTTCGGCCGCGCTCAGCTCGGCAAAGGTCTTGCCGATTTGCGGGAAGTAGAACAGTGGATCATACCCGAATCCATGCTGGCCCCGGGGCCCATTCAGAATGACGCCTTCAGCGGTGCCGCGGAAGGTGTGAACGGTCTGGCCGTCATGGGCCGCGGCCAGCACGCAGACAAAACGAGCGGTCCGCTTTTGTTCCGGAACCCCTTTCAGTTCGCGCAGCACGCGCGCGTTGTTGGCTTCGTCATCCGTGTTGCACTCCGCCTTGTGTGGTTCGTCGGCAGCGTAGCGGGCAGAATGAACGCCGGGAGCGCCGCCGAGCGCGTCAACTTCCAGGCCGGAGTCGTCGGCTAAAACCAGCTCGCCGGGCACGGCCAGACTATAGGACTCTGCTTTCTTGCGCGCGTTCTCCTCGAAGGTCGCTCCGTCCTCGACCACTTCGGGCAAAGAAGCAAAGTGCGGGACGTTTGCGATCGGGATGCCGTAGGGGGCGGCGGCTCCGGCGAAATCGCGAAGCTTGCCGGCGTTCGAGGTTGCCACCAGGACGCGACGTTGCATCTTGTGTCTCCCCGTGAGTTTTTCTCTGTGTTCCCCCATGTCCTCTGTGGTTATCGGTTTTCTTAACCACAGAAGACACCGGGGACACAGGAGATTACACCGGCATCTTAGGCTGCGTCTTCATCTTCATCCAAGCGACGGCAAGCACAGCCAAGCTAATCAGCGAGAGGATGTTTCCGACGAAACGATCGATCGTCCGGCGGAAATGGATGCGTACATCGCTGTCTCCGGCGGCAATCGGAATGACGATCAGGCCGGTGACATCGGTTTTCTGCGTTGCGGCGGGCTTGCCGTTCACGACGACCTCCCATGCCGGGTAGCTGAAAAGGCGCACGGTTAGATTTTGCGGTGCGGCGGCGTGGACCGTGAAGTGCTTTTCCGTCGGCCCCCACGCCAGCATTTCGCTCTGAACCGCTGCTCCCGTGTCGTCGCTGATGCGTGGCAGACTTCTATTCAGTTCGTAGTCATCGGCTCCGGCCGGGACGTATTCGTCGGTCCCCTCGTATCCGGTGCCGTCGACGATGGCATCGTTCATCTCGCGGATATCGCCGGCCTTTTCCCACCAGGGCGGCTGGATGCGATAGCCGGCGACGATAACCGCGGAAAGCAGAATGGCAGACGCCACGAAACGCGAGGTCCAGGCCCAAAGCTTGGCGTTCATCGCCAGAAGCATTGCCAAAGAGGCGTTCATCGCCAGCAGCCAGCGGAAGGGAAGTTGCACGAAGCGGAGCTCGGGCAAGTGCTGCCAGAGCAAATTGCTCACCGAAAGCATCAGGACCGCGCTGAACACACCCAAGGCGGAAAGCAGTATCCACGGGCTTTGCGCAGCGGTTACCGCGCTGCCAGCGACAGGACTGTCGAGAGCCTGGCCCGATCTTGCCGAAGGAGCCTGCCCTGAGCTTGTCGAAGGGTTGGCTGCCCCTACGCGTTTCACCCACCAGCGGCGCGAAAACCAGATGGCGAGAGCGAGGATGCCAATTTCGACCACCGCTACAGTGGAAACCAGAAGATTGAAGCGGTTGTGATCGGGATCGGGGAGCGTGGTGAAAAGATAATTGTCCTGCGGCCGGACTCCCGGCGACAGTACCTGGCTGATGTTGATCCATCCTTGTTCGTAAATTGCCGGTAGCAGATAAAACGAGACTAGGCCGACTCCGAGGAGCATCGCCAGACCCGTCCGGGCTAAGGCCCGAACTAAAGGACGCCAAAACTGTGGACCCCATGATCGTTGATTGGCGAGCTCGCGCGCGGCCCCAGTCACAAAGAAGACCAACGCCAGCCCGGCCGTCGTGTAATACATCATCACGGCCGCCGGAACGTTCGTCAGCCAGGCTGCGGCCAGCGTGAGACCCAACCCCAGCGTCGGGCGAAAGCCAGGCTCGGATTCCCGCAAAAAGATCCGCAGAAGACAAAGCAGTAGAAGCGGCAACAGCGCCGCCGCCAGCAGTTCGGCGTATGCGCTCCGCCAGTAGACGATCAGAAAATGATAGGGATTCAGCGCATAAAAAACGCCCGCAAACAATGCGTCCGCGACCGGGAGCCACTCGCGGGCGAGCCGGTACATGGACGCTCCGGCAAGCGTGAGCGCGATCCAGCAATACGCGCCCGGCGCCATCGTCCAGGGCAAAGTTCTACCGAGCGCGGCGCCCAGAGTCCAGGAAGCGGGCGGATAAAACAGGAAGCGGGCATCGCCGTATCCCCAGTACGCCAGCGCGGCCCAGCGCGGATATGCGATGCCGTGCTTCCATTGGCCGAGCACTTCCATCCACGAAAACATGTGGAACTCGAAATCATGCCCCGAGGGGCTGCCTCGCCAGAAGAACGGAGTGATGGCCGCCAGACAGCAGCCAGCTAGCACGAATGCACGCGAGACCGGACTTCTGAGCAATTTACACTATCCTCAAACTGACACGCTGAGAAAAAGCGAAAGGTGGATACGATCCTCAAGCTGCATCCGACATCCCGTAGAGACGCGGCTAGCCGCGTCTCCAGTGTCCCCGGAAACGGGGCAAGCCCCGTCCCTACAGGCAGAGCAATTCTATTGCATCAGCAAAATTCTCGAAAAATTAACCGCACCGAAATTATTTAGCAGCAGGTGTCGAAGTAATCTGCGATCAGATGATGTCGAACAAACTACCGGGGACCGGCCGACAGGGGGGAAGTCGGTCAGGTTCCCGGGTTTTTCTGGGATCGTTTTTTCTGGGATCGTGTTTGCTGGGAACGCGGGCGATTAGGCGAACGCTTACTGGCTGCCTTCTATTGGCGGGCGTTTATTGATTGACGCTCACCGGAGTTCGCTGTCGGTGCAGTTCGGCGAGAAACGCTTCTTCCTCCAGCGCACTGCCAGTCCGCAGCAATTCCAGGAGTGGATCCTCCCCGTCAGTTGCGGCGCTGCTGGGCTCGCCTAGGTCCTGGCCTAAATCGACCGTGCTGGCGACGAGAGCGCGAGGAGAAGTTTCCAGTTGCGGAGTGGCACCGGGCTGGCCGGTGAGGAACTCGATGAACTGGCCGACGCTTTTTCGCTGATCTTCCGTGCGGGCGGGAAATTCAATGCCCATGCCATGTCCGGGATGCATGACCCGGACCAAACCTTCGGTGTGAATCTCCATCCCGGCGGCCCGCAGGCACAGATCGACGGCGGAGGACTGAGGGAAGGGAGATTCGGTCTGCACATAGCAGCCGCCCAGACTAAGATCCGTCAGTTTGCATGGCGTGACCGCGTCGGGTTCTTCGGGCAAAGCATCGTGCGAACGGGCAGCCAGCCACTTGCTCATTTCCTCGCGCTTCTCGGCGTCGATGTCGAGAAAGCGCAGGCCGGTTTGACCGTTGGCGGTACTCCAGGCAACTTCCGCATCACCGGCAATGCCGGCGCCGCCGGGTAGCTCGAAGGAGACGTGAACCAGAGCCGCGGATGGAAGTGGCTTGGCCGCCAGCACATCCATGCCGCCGGTGCTCAGGTCGAGCAGAATGCCTTCAACCGTGTTGCTCTCGTCGATACGAATCGAAACCGCCGCCTGGACGGCGACCCGCAATGATTGCCGCCTTTCGCGCTTCAGCAGCGCCGTGGCAGCGCGCAAGGTGTTTTGTGCCTGCTCGAAGGTGACCGGCTTGGTGAGGACGAAATGAGCTCCCGCGCCGAGGATCGAGCGGATCTGTGAAACTTCGTTTAACAAGGCAATGGTGACGGGCGGTTGGCGGTCGGGGCCAACCAGGCGGCGGCAAGCGTCCAGTAGTAGAGAGGCCGTTTCCGGATCGTCGAAGTCGACGATCACCTGATCAAAACGCTCCTCCTCCAGTCGTGTTGCGGCGACATCGGCCGCGTTCGACCGATCCACCGCAACCCCGAACTGTGCCAGGGCCTGAATCAGCGTTTCCGCAGTCAGGTCATCCTTCGACACCAATAGTGCCTGCAATATCATCGAACCGAGCCTCCCGCCTCGCGCTGTACGTCCCCCGTCAGGCTTTCTACGGCCAGCGCGGAGTTACGCTACGCCCTGGTTTGGACGCGGCCGGCGAGGATTGACCGTTGGCATTGGCCGCCATCGCGTTGGAGTTTTCCTCGTCCACTTCCGTTAGGACTGCGCTATCGTCTTCGTCGCCAGTTTCGGCAAGCAAAGGCGCGACTTCGCGCAACTTCTCGGCAGCCTGCTGCAGCATCTCGATCTGCTTTCCCAGCTGTGTGTACTGCGCCTGCTTGCGGCGCAAAACCTCATGGATATCCTTCATACTACCCCCTGCGCCTGACTGTAGGTTTGGACAAGGGCAAGGTCAACGCAAACCCACCGTTTGCCGTTACCGCAGTAATCGAACCATAGGACGTGGGACGGGCCTCAAACCGGTTTTCGGATCAGGCTCGGCTAAAGGAGGGCCAGGTTCGACGCGATAATCGAACCTCTTCCTGCAAAGGCCATCAAGTCGATCAAGCCGCTTGCACTCCAAATCAAAAGCCCCGCCTTGCGGCGGGGCGACGAAGCGAGTGTTTTGACCGACCGCAAATCTAAGTTATGACCCCATCATCTTGCGACGGAATACTCCAGCGATACCCACCAGCCCTGTTCCGAGAAGACCCAAAGTTCCGGGTTCCGGGACGGTGACGGTGAGGGACGAGGTACCCGTACGGATGTGCGCGATCCCCTGGGTGAGCTGTCCGTTAACAGTGTAGATGTTCTCGGTCGCAGTTCCATACACGTCACGACCGTTCCACAGCTGGCCGAAGATCTCGCCGCTGAGGACGTAGGTCAGGTTCTTTTTGCCAGGCGCGCTAGTCAGAGTCCAATCGATCGGACCGACGAACCAGCCGGTGAAGATCGCTACTGGAGTTGTCTTCGATCCCGTTAAATTCTTTGCCCACTTGCCGACGCCCATCACGTCAAATGTCGAGACGCCCTCGCCCCCGTTAAAAGTCCCCCCATTCAGGAGGGAACCGGTGGCCAGGACACCGGTCGTGAAACTCACCATACCAAGAGCGTGTCCAGCAGTAGCTGCGGTGAAGCCCCAGGTCATCAGCTGCGATCCAATCGAAGTGATGGTTGATACGCCTATCGTCCCCAATCCCCCCGTTCCCGCCATACCCGAAATGTTAAGCCCGCCATTCTGGTTCGTGAAGGAAATCGTGTTCGCCCAAGCGGCAATCGGCAATGCCAAAGCCAGCAATCCTAGAACCAACACTCGCCTCATCTTAGTTCCCCCCTTTTTTCGTTCGTTCCCGAGATTCACCCCGAAGACTGCGTCCAAGGCACAATTCGCCTCGGGCCGGTAATGCACTTGTCGTTCCAAAGCTGCGGAAACTTGGTCGTTATTACTTATCAACAACTTACAAGCATTCCCCTTGACTCCCCACAATGTAGGACTGCAATCTCCTGCACACTAGCAAACATCGCTTGCTCTCGTCCTGCAACTCCATTCCGCGGGCCGTACGCCGCCTACGAAACGGAGTTCGCGATCGGCAGGCCAACCCCCCGCTACCAGAAAGAGAACTTAGCCAATCCCTTTCCAGACCCCGGGGGCGGCTGGCAGTAACCAATCTGAAAGTTACTGATGTTACCACGGAGTGGGGTCTAGCAAGTGGCCCTTTGGTGCCAATCAATCACTCAAAAGTGGCATTCCGCTCCCCGGCCTGTTGCCATATCTTTTCGCTGAGCAGTTCTGGGGGAGGGCTGTTCGGGCGTCCCGTGATTCTTTGAATCCGGGGCGCTTCTTATTTGTGGTGAAGTTTCCCGGGGAGCCCACGTTCCCCCGCCATTACGGTTGCTTCCAGCATTACCTGCCCGGGTCGTCTGAGAGCATCGGTATCTCTTCACTTTTTCCCGATGACAAACTGCGGTAGGCAGCATCCAGAATGAGCTGGTCCTGCCAGCCTTGCTGGCCAAGCACTGGAAACACTTCCCGGCCTTCGATGGCGGCAGCGAAACTGTCTGCCTGCCTCGCATAAGCAAGTTGGTTGGAGACGGTTTCTTCGGCAGCGCGTTGTCCCTCGCGCCACAGTTCCAAGTTAATAGGTCGTTCGACACTCAGCGCATCGTTCGCCCGCAGGACGCCCGCGTCACCGACAATCTCCAACGGCGTGCGATAGTGAGCACGAGTTGAAACCAGGACCGTGGGGCGTGCCCCGCTGAAACGCCAGCGTCAGGATTGCCGCCGCTTCTACTTCGCTCGATTGTTCCAAACCACGTTCGCCCAACCAACGCTCGCCCAAGCAACGCTCGTCCGGACGGCCGAGAGCGCTCACCAGCCGCGGTTCATCCTGCAGGAGGTAACGCAAGGCGTCGATGCAATGTACGCCCACGTCGGCGATGGGGCCACCTCCAGCGATAGAGCGGTTGTAAAGCCAGGTGCGAGCATGGCCCGCCCCGCTATACGAGAACTCCGCCCGCGCAAAGATCGGCCGTCCGATGTCACCAGCGGCGATGCGTTCGCGAAATCTCGCCGTGCTTTCTGCAAAACGAAACACCTGGGCAACGCCGAGAAGAACGCCGGCGTTGCGCGCCGCTTCGACCATCCGGCGGCATTCGCCCGCATCCATGCCCATCGGTTTCTCGCACAACACCGGCCTCCCGGCGGCAACCGCGGTGAGGACGTCCTGCAGGTGGCAGGCATTCGGAGTGGCGACCAGCACGGCGTCGACTTCGGGGCAGCGGCAAAGTTCTTCTGTGGAGGCGAAAACATGCGGGATCGAGTATTGTGCCGCGGCCTCGCGTGCCTTGTGCGAGTCTCGCCGCGACAGAGCGACCACTTTGCAGTTCCGAGCCAGCGCGAAGCCCGGCATCAGCCGCCGTACGGCGTGCAATCCGAAACCTGCGATGCCAAAGCGAATCATATTGCTTTCACCGGCTTTTCTGAACGACTACGTATACGGATAGAAGACGAAAAATAGCAGCGACAAGGCGGTCAACGCCCAGAGCGCCGGACGAACATCCCGCAAGCGCCCCGAAACCAGTTTGCAGAAAGGATACAAGATGAAGCCCGCCGTCATGCCAATGCCCACGTTGTAAGTGAAGGCCATCAGGATGACGACTCCAAAGGCTGGAACCAGTTCGGTCAGGTCGTCAAAGGGAATGCGCTTGATCGGGCTCAGCATCAGCAATCCAACGAAGATCAGCGCCGGCCCGTATGCCTGTGGCGGGATGGCGGAGATGAATGGCGCAAAGAATAAAGTTCCGGCAAAGCACAGCGCTGTGATGACCGCGGTCAGCCCGGTTCGGCCCCCGGCTTCTACTCCAGTAGCGGACTCGATAAAGGCGCCGGATGTGGTGGTCCCAATCACGGCGGCGAAGGTGGTGGCCAGCGCGTCGGCCATCATTGGGCGCTCGATCTGCGGCAGGTTGCCGTCTTTGTCGAGGAACCCCGCGCGCGCCGACACACCAATGAGCGTGCCCATGGTGTCCACAAAAGCCATAACAAAAATCGTGAGGACGACAGGAAAAAATCCCCAGGTGAATAGCGTGTGCAGATCGAACTTGAAAAGAACGGGCTGCAGGCTCGGCGGACGGCTGACCCAACCGGTCGGCGCCGGAGCGACCCCGGTCACAAAACTAAGAAGAGCGGTGGCGAGAACTCCGCTAAGAATTGCCGCCGGGAAGCGTCGAATGGTGAGCACCGTCATCAGCAGGAAACCAAAAACGGAAAGCAGAACCGAAAGCGAAGTGAGATGGCCCGGCCGAACCGGAGCCCCAGGCGTTCCCAGGGTAACAATGCCGGTCTGGTTCAGCCCTATGAAAGTGAGAAACAATCCGATGCCGACGGCGTAGCTGTAACGGAGCGTGGTGGGAATGGCGTCGACCATCCACTGCCGGAGGCGGAACAGAGTCATCAGAATAAAAAGAATTCCGGCCAGAAACACCGCGCCCAAAGCGCTTTGCCAAGTGTAGCCGAGCACATGCACCACCGTGAAAGCGATGAAAGCGTTTTCGCCCATATACGGACCGATGGCGAAAGGGCGGTTGGCATAGAAGCCCATCAGCAGCGTTCCGAAGATAGCGGTGAGAATGGTGGCCGTAAGCGAGGCGCCAGCCGGCATGCCGGCGGTTTTCAGGATGGCAGGGTTGACAGCCACGATGTAGGCCATCGTGAAGAAGGTGGTCAGTCCGGCGACAATTTCGCGGCGGACGGTTGTCTGGCGATGAGAGAGTTCAAAAAACTGATCGAGCCAGCGCTTCAAGTTGTCCTCGCGTGGAAAATCAGGATTGTACATTCGCCGCGCTCGAAGCACGAATGGAGAGAGAGGTTTCCTCTGTGTTCCCTGTGGTTAAACTTTTGACGTTGCGGACAGCCAGAAACTATTTCAGAAGTCTTCTGGGGAACGGTGCGGCTTCGCAGGCTGCGGAAAAACTCGGATTTGGACTTTGCTTTGAAGGGGCGCGGCTTCAGCCGCGCCGTAACTGGCGCAAAATAAATGGGGGCTTCAGCCCTGAGTGAGTGTCTTGTTGAGCGATCAGCGCCTACCCAATTCGGCGAGCAGCGTGGGATCGATGTTGCCGCCGCTGATCACGGCGACGTTGATCGCCGTCTTCGGCAACTCGTCGGCGTGGAAAAGAAACGCGGCCGCGGCGACGGCCCCGCTCGGTTCGGCCAGCGTTTTCGCATTCGCACTCAGCGCGCGCATGGCCTCGCGGATCTCGTCTTCTGTAACGCTGACGATGTCGTCGACATAGGCGCGGATGTGTTCGAAATTGATGGCGCCGATGCTCTGCGTGCGAAGGCCGTCGGCCAGCGTCTGCGAGACTTGCTCCGCCGGGAAGGAGACGATCCGTCCGGCGCGCAGGCTGGCTCGAGCATCGGAGGCAAGTTCAGGTTCAACGCCAATCACCTTTGCCCGGGGTTGGACAAGCTTGGCTTGGCCAAGCTGCGGATGGCCAAGCTGTGGATGACCAAGCGCGGGATGACTAAGCGCGGTATTGCTGAGCTTGATGGCGGCCGAGACGCCGCTGATCAATCCGCCGCCGCCGACCGGGACCAGCACGGTTTCAACGTTCGGCAGGTCTTCGAGAATTTCGAGGCCAACCGTTCCCTGGCCGGCAATGATCTTTTCGTCATTGTAGGGTGGCACGATCGCGTAACCGTGCTCGGCGGCCAGTTGCTCAGCGCGCAGCCGGCGCTCTTCGCTGCTCGGACCGACGGTGACGATCTCCGCTCCGAGCGCGGCGGTAGCGTCAAGCTTGTTCTTCGGAGCATTACCAGGCATGACGATGATGGCCTTCACGCCCAGCGCCCGCGCCGCGTAGGCCACGCCCTGCGCGTGATTGCCGCTCGAGTAGGAAATGACTCCGCGGCGGCGCTCTTCGCTGCTAAGAGATGCGACCTTGTTATAAGCCCCGCGCAGTTTGAAGGCCCCAATGGGCTGCAGGTTTTCGAGCTTGAGGTAGAGCTTGCGCTGTTCCGTTGGGCCCGTCCATTCGAACAGGGGAGTGCGGACGGCGATGCCGTGGAGGAGCGTTCGAGCGGCACGAATGTCGTCAAGGGTGACCATCGCATTTGAGCGTGCCCTGTCCGAGCATTTTTTGCAAGAGCGCTACATTGGTCATCATGATGTCATAGATATTGACATCATGATGCCTTATGATATAGCATCAACACATGCGGACTACACTTTCGCTCGATGACGACGTGGCCCAGTTGCTGAACAAGGAGGTTCGCCGATCTGGCTCTTCTTTCAAAGAGGTTGTGAATCGCTTCCTGCGATTGGGGTTGACGGCTTCGAAGCAGCCTGTCCGGAAACCGTTCCGCGTGAAGCCGTGGAATCTGGGTCTGCCTCCGTTTGAAAAAGTAGAAGAGCTATTGGAATACCTGGAAGGACCGGATCATCGTTGATCGTCCTTGATGCCAATCTCCTGATCTATGCCTACGATCTCGATTCGGCCCACCACAAAAAGAGTCTTTATTGGCTGGAGGAACTGCTTTCGGGAGTGGACGCAGTAGGACTTCCCTGGCAAAGCGTATCTGCGTTCCTGCGGGTCATCACAAATCGGCGACTACCGGGAATGCGTGTCAGCCTCGAGCAAGCCGTGCAAGTCGTAGATGAGTGGCTACAACAACCGAATGTACAAGTACTTGTGCCGGCGGATCAGCACTGGTCCGTGTTGAGGCAAATGATTCTAGAGGGACGTGCCTCAGGCCCGTTGGTGAGTGATGCGGAGATCGCGGCGATCACGATTGAGCAGGGAGCTGTGCTTCACACCACCGACCGCGACTTCGCCCGCTTTCCGGGACTGCGCTGGAAAAACCCGATCGGCTAGGCGCATTTGGTTTTCAACTGTCCGGCGATCCTCTCCCCAAGGGCACGGCTTGCCTTGCGTAAATGTGATTTATAAGTTACACTGAGCAAGCAATGGAAGTTCGCCGCTATCTGACCGCATCGGGCAGAGATGTCTTCGGCGAGTGGCTGTCAGAACTGAGAGACGTTCGAACCAAGGCAAAGATCGTGGCTCGGATCGATCGCCTCTCTGCAGGCAACTTCGGCGACTGCAAAGCACTGCGCGGCGGCTTGTTCGAGCTGCGAATCGACTGGGGGGCCGGGATATCGGGTTTACTACGAGCTGCTGGGTAAGGCTTGCGTCCTGCTGCTTTGCGGCGGAGACAAACGCAAGCAGTCATCCGACATTAAGCGGGCGCTCGAGCACCTCAAGGATTACAGGGAGAGAACACAATGAAACGCAAGGCAAGCATATCCCACGACGAAGCCACGGTTCGTGAACTGCGCGAGAATCCTGAGTTTGCCGCCGAGTACCTCCGCGCTGCGTTGGAGGATGACGACGAACCAAGCGTGCTTCTGATCGCCCTGCGCCGCATTGCCGAGGCGCGAGGCGGCATTGCCAAGGTGGCCAAAGCCGCTGGCATTGAGCGCGAGAGCCTGTACCGCGCCTTATCGGCCCGCGGGAACCCCCGGCTTTCCACCCTGGTCGCCGTGACCAAGGCCGTGGGATTGAAGCTTACGGTCGAAGCCGCGGGATAGGGACACTCCCTGCACGGCCCTCGCACCCATTTTCGAAAAACGGGTGCTTTCAGTTTCGGCTCCGGACGAAATAGAAGACAAAGGCCAGCACAAAAAGAATACATGGCCAGTATCTGACGGAAATAAGAAACAGCGTGTCCTGTTCCCTTAATAACGGCACTTACAGGCTGGACCCCGTCCGAATTATCGCCCTCGCGCCGAGACAGCCCACATACAAGAATCGCAGCAACTAAAAAGGCCGCGAGCTTGGGCCATCCATGCTGCTGGTAGTACGTGTTGTCGTGGTAGAAAGACCTTGTCAACAACTCGGCGACGAGAAGACATCCGAAGGTTATGATCGCCACCAGAACTCCACGCCCCCGCCAGATGATCATATGAACCTGAGTTAGGTTTTCCTCTCACCGGAAAGACTTGCCCTACCCATCACTCCTTTCCCACTCGCGAGTGACCCGCTAGCTCAGATCTCCAATATCACCGGCATGATCAGCGGCCGCCGTTGCGTCTGCCGCGAGATGTAGCGCTTCAGGTCGGTGCGGATTTTCTCCTTGATCACGCCATAGTCGGCTTTCTCTTCGGGGCTGGAGGCATCGAGGGTTTCCATGACAATCTCGCGGGCGCGCTCGATCACGCCGTTTTCGCCGGGCGCGAATCCGCGGGTCACTATCTCGGGCGAAGTTTCGACCAGTCCGGTGAGCTTGTTGATGGCAATGATTGGCATCACGAAGCCGTCTTCGCTGAGGTGCCGGCGGTCTTTGATGACGATGTCTTCGACCACGTCGGTGCGCGAGCCGGAATCGATGCAGACGCGGCCTACGTTGATCCGTCCGGCCTTGCGGGCGCCCAGTTCATCGATTTCGAGGACGTCTCCACTCTCAATCAGCAGCACGTTGCCGACCGAGCCGTGCATGGAAGCGGCCAGTTCGGCATGCAACTTGAGCTGCCGGTATTCGCCGTGGATCGGCACAAAATACTTGGGCCGCACCAGGTTGATGATGAGCTTCAATTCTTCCTGGCTGGCGTGTCCGCTGACGTGGATCGGCGGGTAAGAGCCGTCGTCATAGATCACGTGTGCTTCGCGCCGGAACAGGTGATCCACCATGCGGAAAATGGCTTTTTCGTTGCCGGGGATGATGCGCGACGACAGGACGACAGTATCGCCCTTCTCGATTTTGGCGTGCTTGTGGTTATCCACCGCCGCCCGTGACAGCGCCGACATCGGTTCGCCCTGCGTGCCGCTGATAAGCACGCACACTTTCTCCGGAGCGAAGTTCTTCATTTCGCCGGGCTGAATCAGCATCCCCTCGGGGATCTGGACATAACCCAGGTCTTCGGCGATCTCGGAGGAGTTGTTCATGGAGCGGCCGATGAAACAGATTTTGCGGCCGTGGTCGCGCGCCATGTCGACCGTCAGCTTGATGCGATGAATGGAGGACGCGAAGCAGGAGATAAACAGACGCCGCTGGGTGCGGGCAAACACCTCGTCGAACTTGCGCCGCACAGCGCGCTCGCTCGGAGTGTAGCCCTTGCGCTCGACGTTGGTCGAATCCTGCAAGAGCGCCAGCACTCCTTCTTTGCCGTACTCGGCGAAACCGTGCAGGTCGAAGAGGCGGTTGTCGGTGGGCGTCGGGTCGACCTTGAAGTCGCCGGTATGCAGCACGACCCCAATCGGAGTGTGGATAGCAAGCGCCACACAATCGACCAGGCTGTGCGTCACCTGCAGCGGATGAATGGTGAAGGGCCCAACCTTGAAGCGCTCTCCGGGACGGATTTCGCGCAGGTCGGAGTCGTCGAGGAGTTGGTGTTCGTCGAGCTTATCTTCGACGTAGGCCAGCGTAAACTCGGTGCCCCAGACGGGAACGTTCAGTTCGCTGAGAATCCAAGGCAAGGCGCCGATGTGATCTTCGTGGCCGTGCGTAAGGACGATGCCGCGCACCAGCTTGCGATTTTCCAGTAGGTAAGAAATGTCGGGAACAACGATATCAACGCCCAGCAACTCGGCTTCGGGAAACATGAGGCCGGCGTCAACCACGATGATGTCATCGCCGTAGCGGATGGCCATGCAGTTCATACCGAACTCGCCCAGCCCGCCTAGCGGAACAATATGCAGTTTTCCTTTTGACATTAGACAAGTCGATGCTAGCACAGCGAGAGGTTCGTGTAGAGACGGGGCTTGCCCCGTCTCCTTTGGACAAGGCAAGAGACGCGGCAAGCCGCCACTTTGCGGGAAAGCGGAGGCGTCGTAAGGCCCGACTGATAAACTCATTCTTGAAAATGCCGGACGGGAAAAGCGACGAAAATAAATCGTGGATGCGGCGGCGCGTCGAAGGCGCGATCCGCGGAGGTCTGACGCGCGCCTACGAGACGATCAAGGTTGATCCCGGGCGCTTCCTGATGCAGTTGCGCGTGGCGCATGGGTTGCCGCTGGCAACTTTTCGCGGAGTTTACACGCTCCCGGTGGAACGCCTCGACGATGTGGCGGAGTCGGTGATCCACGGCGGCATGAAGCTGGCGGCGGCGGAGGGAGCGGGATTTGGTCTGGGCGGAATCCTCACCATCGTGCCGGACCTCGGCATTCTTTCCGCCATTACCATGCGCACAATCCAGAAGCTCAGCCTGATTTATGGGTTCGAGTTAAACACCGACGACGAAATTGCCGAGCTATGGATTGCAGCGGCCAGTGCCGCCGGCGTCGACATCAGCCGCGAATTGCTGGAAAAAGAAGTCGTCAACCGCTTTGTGCCGCGCGTGATCCAGCGGATCGCGGTCAGGGCCGGCGCCGAGGTGGTGGAAAAGTGGGCCGGACGCCTGATTCCGATTACCAGTTCGGCCATCGGATGCGCGCTGAACTACTACTTCGTGAAGGCGTGGGGCGAACGGGCGCAGACGCATTTCCGCGCCAAGCACCTCGAAGGGCGGAGCAGATTTGCGGCGGAGCAGGCGAAGCTGCCGGGCGACTCTCCGGCGATGCTGTCGTCGTGATCGGGTTCTGAGCCGTTCCCGATTTGCTGTACGGGAGTGACAGGAACGGGTAGGGCACGGCTTCAGCCGTGCCGCCAAGGGCTGCACGGATTCCGGCTTTAGCCGCTGAGGGTGCGCACTCTACCCCATCGCGAGGAGTGTTTCAATCCCAACTCTGGCGTTCTTTCTGAAGATAGGTCTTGGGATAAGCGCGACGAGCTAGACCTCGAATCGCCGCATGATAAGACTTTGGTTTTCGCAGGACGAGGAGTTTCCCGCTTCTCACAACGACAAGAACCTTGTCGCCAGGTTTCAGGCGCAACGCCTCGCGAGCCACGCGCGGGATCACGATCTGGTTCCTTGCCGAAAGGGTTACTTCCATGGCTGTAGGTTACAGCCTGCGGCGGTGCACCAGCAAGAACCGCTACGCTAAGCCGCTTCTCGGGTTCCGGGCAGATGCGCCACTCTACCTTAGCCACTCTTCCAGCTCAATCCCGCGTTCCGTCTTCTCGTCGCGATACTTAACGATCACCGGAGTGTAGAGCGAAAGGTTCCATTCGTCGGATTTGCCCTTGCCTTCTTTAACGGCGCGCGATCCAGGAACGACCACGGCGTTTTCGGGAACTTCCAGCGGCCGCTCCGCTGACGCCCGGTAGATTTCGCCCCGTACCAGATCGTAGAGCGGCGTGGATCGCGTCAGAATCGTTCCCGCTCCCAAAACCGCGCGGGCGCGCACCAGCGTGCCTTCGTACACTCCGCAGTTGCCGCCGACCAGCACATCGTCTTCGATAATCACCGGAGCGGCGTTGACGGGTTCCAGCACGCCTCCGATCTGTGCGGCGGCGCTCAGGTGCACACGCTTGCCGATCTGCGCGCATGAGCCGACCAGCGCATGCGAGTCGATCATCGAGCCTTCACCCACGTAGGCGCCGACGTTGATGAACATAGGAGGCATGCAGACGACGGACGGCGCAACGTAGGCCCCTTCGCGGATGGAAGATCCGCCGGGCACCAGGCGAACACGATCGGCGAGGGTGAGCCGCCGGGCGGGGAAAGTGTCCTTGTCAATAAAGGAAAGTACGTCTCCGTCCGACATTTTTACCAACTCGCCGAGACGGAAGCCCAGCAGGATGCCTTGCTTCACCCAGGTGTTGACCACCCAGCGTCCATCGACTTTCTCGGCGGCGCGAGCCTCGCCCCGAGTCAGAGCGGCGCGGAATTCGAAAAAAACGGGACGGGCTTTGTCGGGATTGTCGATCGTTTCGCGCGCCGATAGACGTTCAATGGCCAACTTCAAAGTGAGTGTCGAGTCTGGCATAAGATGGCTAGGATCCTGTGGTGAAGCTTGAATTCCGAAATTCAGCGCATGAAGGCAGTTGATCTTGATGCCTGAGGCATCCCCTGATATGAATCACCTGCACAAAGGACTGCAAGAAAAAACAGAAGGCCAAGTGCCAAAAGCTAAGAGCCAGAAGCTAAGAGCCAAGAGCTAAGAGTTGCTCCTCACGCCACGCACTTGCATTCGCTGCGGATCAGCACCCCGGGCATCTGATGAGTCGCCTCGCGCGCCTCGGTGAGAGTGCCGTACGGTCCGTGCCAGCGCGAATGATTGGGATCGTGCCCGGCCGGACGTCCCTTACCCGAATTGCACTGTCCGCAGGATGCGCGGTGCAGCATCGCTTTGTGCGGGCCCGCTGCCCAACTTTCATAAATATAAAATTCGGTGGCAGCGGCTGGCGGGGCCGCGGGCCGGGCAATCAATCCGACGTCGGTCGCAACCTTCTGCAGCTTCGATCGCGTGTCGCGGCGCATAGGAAGCAAGGGCAAGCGATAGACCTCTTCGATCTTACCCATCATCGCCAGCACGGCCTTCACCGGCAGGGGACTCGACTCGATGAAGTTGGCCAGCATCAGCGGAAGATATTTGCGGTGGATAGTGCGCGCCGTGTGCCAGTCGTTCGCCAGAGCGGCGCGCGTCATCTCCGCCATTTCGCGGGGAATTTCGTTGGAGGCAACCGAGATCACGCCCACGCCGCCGAGCGCGATCACCGGCAGTGTGACGGAGTCGTCGCCGGAAAGTACAAGGAAACTCTCCGGCACCGAGTTCAGCACCTCCGCGATCTGCGTCATGTTCCCGCTGGCTTCCTTCACGCCCGCGATATTCGCGACCTCAGTCAACCGCGCCAGGGTCGCGGGTTCGAGATTGGCGGACGTGCGTCCCGGCACGTTATAAACGATGACGGGCTTGTCAACCGCCTCGGCGATCGCGCGAAAGTGCCGGTATTGACCCTCCTGCGTAGGCTTGTTGTAGTAAGGCGAAGCGGTGAGGATGGCGTTGACGCCCGGTCGTGCCGCCACTTCTTTCGCTTTGGCCACAGCCTCCTGCGTCGAATTGGAGGTGGCGCCGGCGACGATGGGCACGCGTCCGGCAACGACTTCGATGGTCACGTCGATGACGCGCAGCCACTCGTCATGATTGAGCGTGGGAGTTTCTCCCGTGGTGCCGCAGGGAATCAGAAAGTCGATGCCCGATTCAACCTGCCAGGCAACCAGATTACGTAGGGCATTTTCGTCGACACCACCGTCCTGGGAGAACGGTGTGACCAGAGCGGTACCACATCCTCGCAGTTGCATGGGTTAAGGATAACTCTTATCGGATCGGCTTGCATTTGCCAACCCTGATGCTGGAGGAGAGCCGGAAGCACACAAAACTGCTCGTGTGGGGACGGGCGCCTCGCCCGTCCAAGCCGAGCGAAGCTCGGCAGCCGCCGGACGTTATAGGAGACTCTGGGGCTCGCGCTAAAGCTCACGCCAGACGTCGCGAAACTCGTAGAACCCTGTCTTCCCCGCCAGCCACTCGGCGGCGCGCACGGCGCCTTCGGCGAATCCGCGGCGCGACTTGGCGTCGTGGCACAAATAGATTCGATCGCCGGAGGAATTGAAGACCACCTCATGCATGCCGACCACGTCCCCCTCGCGAAACGAAATGATCTCGACTTCTTTTTCCCTGCCTCCGGCCTCGCGCACAATTCTCTGGATCGTGATGGCAGTTCCGGAAGGAGCGTCCTTTTTTTGCGCGTGATGACGCTCAAAAATCTGGCCCGAGTAATCGTATTTCAGGGCGGCCGCTGCGGTTGCGACAATCTCGAAGAACAAATTCACACCAATGGAAAAATTCGACCCGTAGAGGAAGCCCGTCTTCGCGGAGACCACCATTTCCCGCAAGCGCGGCAATTGCTCGTACCAGCCAGTGGTTCCGACCACAAGGTTCTTTCCGGCGCGGATGCAGGCCTCGGCGTTGGCGATCACCGCAGAGGGCGTGGTGAAGTCGATGGCCACGTCGAAGGAGGCAAGGAAAGCGGGAGTAAGGGCCGAGGCATCAGCGTTTTCGTCAACGTCCAAGGCGCGGACATTGTGGCGGCGCGCGCGGGCAACTTCGGCGACCACAGAGCCCGTTTTGCCACAACCGAGAATTAGAAGATTCACACTTAAACCTTAAACCGCAGAGAACGCGGAGTGCGCAGAGAAATTTGGAAATAATGTTTAACTTCAGCTCTTAGTTTTCTCCGCGTGCTCTGCGTCCTCTGCGGTTAATGCCTTACGCAAACACTTCCGGATCGACTTCGGCGAAAAATGCATGGTGCAGGCGCCGGATCACTTCAGCCGCGTCGTCTTCTTCAATCACGAAGGTCAGATTAATTTCGGAGGCGCCCTGCGAAATCATGCGGATCTTCACATCCTCAAGAATGCCGAAGACCTTGGCGGCAATTCCGGGTGTGTCGCGCAAATTCTCGCCCACCAGACAGACGATCGCCTTCCGCCCTTCGTACTTCACGTCCGCAAGTTTCGCCAGATCGGCGGCCAGCGCCGGAATGGCTTCATTGGTCTCGGCCGTCACCGAAACGCTGACTTCAGAGGTGGAAACCACGTCCACCGCGACGTTGTGACGATCGAAAGCCTCGAAGATGGACTTCAAATATCCGTGCAACAACAAACGGCGCGGCGAGGCGACCTCGACGAGCGTGATCTTTTTCTTAAGCGCGATGGCCTTGAAAATATTCGTACAGCGCGGAGCGCGAGCCGTGATCTTCGTCCCTTCGCAAGTGGGGTTCAGCGAGTTCAGAACATAGACCGGAATGTTTTGCTGAATCGCGGGCAGCACGGTTGCCGGATGCAGAACCTTGGCGCCAAAGTAGGCAAGTTCCGCGGCTTCGTCAAAGCTGATGACCTTGATGCGCCGCGCCTCGGGAGTAAGGCGGGGGTCGGTGGTCATCATGCCATCGACGTCGGTCCAGATTTCGATGCGTTCGGCATTGAGGCCGGCGCCAAAGATAGCCGCGGAAAAATCCGACCCTCCGCGGCCGATGGTGGTGGTGATGCCGGCCCGATTGGAACCAATGAACCCGCCCATCACCGGAACCTTGCCGCTGTCGAGTAAAGGCTTGACCTTCTTGCGCAGGCGCTCGTTGGTTTCATCGAACTGAGGAACCGCCCGGGTATAGGCGCTGTCGGTGAGCAGACATTGGCGCGAATCCACGTGCGCACCCGGCAATCCGCGGGCAACAAAAGCGGCAGCGATGATCTTGCTCGAAAGCACTTCGCCGAAAGAGGCAACGTAATCGTAGGTGCGCGGAGTGATTTCACCGACCGCGCCAATGCCTCGCAGCAATTCGTCCAGATCTTCGAAGTCGGCGCCCAGGTCGCCGTGAAATTCAGTGAACAGCGCGGTGCCGAGCAGTTCTCCGGCGGTGTCATAGTGGCGTTCGCGCAAAGCGCGCGCCATTTTAAGAGCCGTCTTGCGATCGCCTCCACCCGCAGCCTTCCCCATGGCGAGCAGGGAATCGGTGACCTTTGCCATGGCGCTAACCACCACCACCGGACGGTCCGCCAACCGCCCCTGGACGATGTGGGCTACGCGGTCGATCGCCTTGGCGTCTTGCACGGAGGTCCCGCCAAACTTCATGACGATCATGGGCGGGGGTGCTCCTCAAAGCAGTTGCCAGTAGCCAGAAGCCAGTTGCCAGACAAACCTGTGTCGGCACGGCTTCTACTGGCAGGCAACTGGCAACTGGCAACTGTTTTCACCCGAGATACCCCTTCGCTTTGAGAAGTTCAGCATTGAGCAGGGCGGCGCCGGCGGCGCCACGAATTGTATTGTGCGATAGGACGGTGAATTTCCAGTCCAGCACGTTGCACTTGCGCAAGCGCCCGACGGCCGTGGTCATGCCTGCGCCCAGGTCACAATCGAAGCGCGGTTGCGGACGGTCCGGGGCAGTCATGTACACGACCGGTTGTTCGGGTGCGCTCGGCAGGCGCAGCTTCTGCGCCTCGGCGCGAAAATCATTCCAGGCGGCGATGATCTCCTCCGGCGCGGCCTTTCTCTTTAGTCGGACGGCGACCGATTCCGTGTGGCCATCTTCCACCGCCACGCGATTGCATTGCGCGCTCATCGCAAAGGGAGCAGGGTCGACGTGCGAGCCGTTCAGCGTCCCCAGCAACTTTTGCGTCTCCTCTTCCATCTTCTCTTCCTCTTTCGCGATGTAGGGAATCACGTTGCCCAGGATGTCGAGAGAAGCAACACCAGGGTATCCCGCGCCGCTGACCGCTTGCATCGTAACCGCCATCACGGTCTCAAGCGTGAAAGCGCGATGCAACGGAGCCAGCGCCAGCACCAAGCCAATCGCGGAGCAGTTGGGATTGGTGACGACAAACCCTCCCGATTGGCTGCGCCAGGATTGTTTATCGATCAACCGAATGTGGTCGCCGTTGACTTCCGGAATCACCAGGGGAACGTCTGCTTGCATGCGCAAGGCGCTCGAGTTGGAGACGACCGCGCACCCGGCGGCGGCAAATTGTGGTTCCAGTTCGCGGGCGATGGCTGCATCCAGCGCGGCGAAAATGATCTTCGGCGCGCCTTCAGGTTTGGCCGGCGAAACTGTCATGTTTGCGACCCGCGCCGGAATGGCAGTCTTCAAGCGCCAGCGCGCAGCTTCGGCATACGCCCGGCCTTCCGATCGGTCGGACGCTGCCAGCCACGACACTTCAAACCACGGGTGCTGTTCGAGCATCTGGATAAATCTCTGCCCAACGATGCCCGTGGCACCGAGAATTCCTACAGGAAGTTTGGTCGACATGATGAACTGTAATTTTATACTAGTGACTTTTTTTAGGGGAAT
>JBEKFN010000014.1:0-22191 GCA_050013295.1 Terriglobales bacterium | reverse complement strand
TGCTGTTCGAGCATCTGGATAAATCTCTGCCCAACGATGCCCGTGGCACCGAGAATTCCTACAGGAAGTTTGGTCGACATGATGAACTGTAATTTTATACTAGTGACTTTTTTTAGGGGAATTTCGCCGCCGTTCCAGCGGCGAAATTCGCTGCGCGTGGCCGCCTTTTTCTCGCGCGGGTCAGCAATACGACCCTCGGTGCCTGTTCGACTCTCGAGCCCTGATGTAGGCTCTGCCTAGAGTTGAAACCAGCTCCAGGAGTGACTATGTCAGAACTGCGTCAGAATTTTGCTACTAAGGAATGGGTTGTGATCGCAACCGAGCGCGCCCGCCGTCCGGAAGAAATGGCGCACCACCGCGAGCGGAAGCCGGTGGCGTCGTTTGTCGCGAGCTGCCCTTTTTGTCCGGGCAACGAGAAGCTGACTCCGCCGGAAGTTCTCCGCGTACCGGCCGCCATGGATGTTCCGTGGCACGCGCGAGTAATACCCAATAAATTTGCGGCTCTTTCCCGCGAAGCATCGCCGACACGCACGGTCCACCGTTTGCGCCGATCGGTAAACGGCTTTGGGGTTCACGATGTGATTGTGGAGACGCCCGACCACTCTCAGGTTCTGGCCCTGATGCCCGACTCCTACGTGGCGGAAATTCTCCGTATTTATAAGACTCGCTACGATGAACTCAGCCTCGATCCGCGCATCGCGCACGTTACGATCTTCAAGAATCATGGAATCGACGCCGGCACCAGCCTCGAACACCCGCACTCCCAGATGATCGCGACCCCCGTGACCTCGCTCCAGGTGCGCGAGCGCTTTCAACAAGCTTTGCGCCACTTTGACGACTATGGCGATTGCATGTTCTGTCAGATGCTGGAAGAGGAACTACAAGACCAAACCCGCATCGTCGCCGTTTCCGAGCACTTCGTCGCGCTCGAGATGTATGCCTCGCCGGCCCCGTTCTGCACCCACATCTATCCGCGGCGGCACATGGCCAGCTTCGGCGATGTGAGCGCTGCCGAGATGAACGATCTGGCGCGCATGTTGCGCTCCACGCTGGCCAAGCTCTACCACGGGCTCGCGGATCCGGATTTCAACTTTACCATTCGAAGCGCTCCCGCCGAGAGCGTCGGCGTGAAGTACTTTCACTGGTATCTGAGTGTGATCCCGCGGCTGACGCGAGTGGCTGGATTTGAGCTGGGTTCGGGAATGTTCATCAACTCGGTGCTGCCGGAAGCAGCGGCCGAGTTTCTTCGCAAAGTCGATGTGGAAAGCGTGAAAAACGCAGCCGCCACGGCCACCTCGTAGCACGCCGTCGAGCCTGAAAGGGGCACCTGATTTCCTGTAGAGACGCGGCTTGCCGCGTCTTCCTTCCGCGGAGTGAGACGCGGCAACCCCCCGCCTCCACAGGCGGAAGTAGTTTTCTAACTTCTCCCCTTTCGGTGTGCGTCAGAATTCAAATTGGCCCACGACCGCCCTTGCCCAACTCTTGCGGAAACGAGTACTCGTTGAGCGGCCCGAATCTGCGCTTTTCCACGTAGATGCGCCAGCGCCGCCAGACGATGCGCAGACTAGCCATCACCGGGATGGAAAGATAGACCCCAAGTATTCCCGCGATTTCGCCCCCCGCGAGGATGCCGAACAAAGCCGCCAGCGGATGCAACTCCACGCTGACTCCCATGACGCGGGGAGAGATTACGTAGTCTTGCACCATTCGCCAGACCAGCAAGAACAACAGCAGAAAGGCCCAGTGCGGATACCCGGCCAAGACGGCGACCGTCATCATGGCAGCGCCTGCCAGCAGCGGTCCTGCCATGGGTATGAATTCCAGCGCGCCTCCGACGGTACCGAGCGTCAGCGCGTAGGGCACCCGCATCGCACCCAAGAATGAGGTGTAGGCCAGCAGCGACAGCGCCGCCAGAGTCAACTGGGCGCGAATGAATTGGGCGAGCATCTGGTTCAGATCCTGGAATACATCCTGCAGAAACTCCCTCTGCGTGCGCGACTGCACCAGCGCCAGCAGCACTTCATGAAAGTTCCCACCATCGCGCAGAAAGAAAATGGCAAGGATAGGCACTAGAAACATCACCCACACTTGTTGCGCCGCTTCGGCCGCGCGAATGCCGATGCGCCGCGCCAGGCTGGATAAGTCTTCCCGGCGACTTATCAAAAAACCCTGAATACGCTTCTGGGTCGCAGCGCTCCAGCCGTGCTCGCTTCCGATCTGTTCGGCAAGCTGGCCAATCTGGCCGGAGAGCTGGCCGGTGCCGGCCTGATCCATCAGTCCTGGCAGCGACGATCCCAGGCGCGTGCTTTGCCGGGCAATCCGTGGGCCGACAAGAAAGCCGCACACCCCGAGACCAACCAGAAGCAGAAGGTAAATGATCGTGATCCCCCAGACGCGGCTGCGGACCAGTTTCTCCAGTCGCGCCACTGCGGGATTAATGAGGTAGGCAAAAAAAATGGCGAAAAGAAACAGAATTAGCGTTCGTCGCGCCGCATAGAGGAAGCCCAGTCCCACGGCGAACAGCAAAGCCGTGAACAGCACGCGCGACGTGCGTGAATCAAGAATCGACAAGAATTATCCCAATCGGCCCGGTCCCGCATGACGAACGACTTCTTCTCCAGTGCCTCCCCCTATCGTATCGCCTGAGATCGAGACCAATCCAATTCCGAAAGGGGGTGACCTTCAGCCCGCTACAGCTTCGTTCGCCCCGGCTAATCGCGCTCGACTTCGGTATTCTCTCCTACAACGGATATCTTCATTACCTTGTATTGATCGTCGAGCCAGAGTTGCCACGTTCCCGCGTCGCTCTTTAGTTCCAGTTTGAGCAGGTTCTGTTGCTGCCCATTCTTCAGAGTCACCTTTTCCCGGCCCAGGAACTCCGCGCTCAGCGCCGCCGAAGAATGTTCGTGCGGGTTCATGGTTCCAAACTGGGCGCGCTGCTTCACCGGGCACTGCAGCTGCCCTTTATCCTGTTTGCAGGCTGCGGCTAGATATCTCCACGCCAGCACTTCGCGGTGAACGAAAAAATAGTCGTCCAGGATGCAGGTCGACAAGGGCAGCAGGTAGGGCTGTTCCTGTTCTTTTGCCTGCGGTCCAGCGCTCCACTTCTGAGTCAGAAAATCGTCATTCGGCACCACAACCGATTCCGCTTGCTCCGGACTCAACTCCTTCCACTCGTAACGCCGGATATCCCCGCCCACCGTAAGCTGCATCACCGAAGTTTGCACGGCTGCAGTGGGAGCATTGTCCGTCTTGAACTCGGAATTGATGACACTGCCGCTGCCCGTCTGATAGATCGAGAACGTCTCGGTTCCTACACGATGGCCGTTCTGGAACACGCCGAAGGACCCGGAGTCGATGTTCTTCCCCTCGTGTTCCTTCTCCTTCTCCTTTGGCATGGGAGTGGCGCTTGCCAAGGCGCCCGGCGCCGCCATGCACCAGACCAGTGCCATCGTGAAAGCCAACCGCCGCCGATGAGACCGCTTCAATGTGATTCTCCTCTTCCGAAACTGGTGCGATCAATCCGGGTCAAGCCCGGCCCCGCGTCTTCCGGAGTTCCTCTAAGTTGCAATGCACCTTCGATCTCGGCGCAAATGGAAGCCAACTGCTTGCCCGTGGTCGCGACCACCACGCTCGCCTGGCGATAAAAGGGAAGGCGTTCCGCGTACAGTTGAACGAACTGCTCGAAATCGCTTCGCAGCGGCCGGTCCACGCCGTCCGTCAGGCTCCGTTGCCAAAGTTCGGATGCGGGCGCTTCCAAAAAAACCGATGGCCACTGCCGCAGCAATTCCCGGTTCCTTTCCTGTGCGAAAGCCCCGCCGCCGAGCGCAACCACGCTGTTGCGTTCGAGCGAGGCAGTCAGCAGATCGCCGAGCGCGCTGGTTTCGGCAAGCCGAAACCCAAGTTCTCCTCGGTCCCGAAATATCTCGGGAATCCTTTGCTGCTCACGAGACTCTATGCGGGCATCCAAATCCACAAAATCCCACTCCAGCCGCCGCGCCAGTTCTTGCCCCACGCGGCTCTTGCCGGATGCCATGAATCCCACAAGAAACACCGCGTGCACTCCCATGGCACTCCATCAAGGTCTCGGGTCTTAAGGTCTCAGGAAAATCGAGACCCTCCTAGGACCTGAGAACTAGGCCCTCCTAAGATCTAAGACCTAAGACCTGAGACCTAAGACCTGGTTCTTCTTGATTCAGCGTTGCTTGAGGCGGATTTTACCACTGAAAGAGCGCAGCACGACCTCCGATGCTGCCTCGCCCGCAGTACCAACAAAGGAACGGCCCGCTTCCACCGTATACCGGGAATGCCTGGGTTGGAGAGGAAAATCGTGCTGCACACGGCCCAGCACCGAGTGCGCTCTGAAACCGGCCGAGACATCCGCCGGCGCCACGGCCTCGATATCACCGGTGTGGGTGGTGAACCGATAGTTGCCGCCGGAGCTGAAGTCACCATCGTAGAAGATCTTCCCGCTGCCCAAATTCACCTGCACCAGTGGCCCATCCACCGACTTCATATGGACGTCGCCGCTGATAGAAGCGATCTCAACGTGGCCGTTGCGAACATCGGTCAGCGTGGTGGGTCCACGCATCGTCCGCACGTGTACATGACCATTCCCGACGTTGCGCACATTCACCGCCGCATCCGCGCCTTCCAACGTCAGATCCCCCTGCAAGCGCTCCACCGACAGCGGACCGGTCGAAGAACGGAGTGTGAGAGTAGCGTCGGGCGGAATCAGCAGTTCGTAGTCGACCTGGCCCGCTTGCTGGTCCAGGCCACGCAGCAGGTGCGACGCGATTTCAATCCGATTGCCATTTTGCTGTTCGTCGACTTCCACGTTGTCCGATTTGAGCGTGGCCGTCACCACCACCTCATCGCTGCTCCCAGGCTTGACCGAAATCGCGCCGTACTGCGTTTCCACCGAAATGTTGGCGTGGGGGCCGACCGTGTAACGGTATTCCTTCTTGGTCTCGGCAAAGGCCGCCGCCGACAGATAGGTTGCCAGAACCAGGGTTACGACCGCGGTGTATTGAAAGCTCGCCTGGTGAATGCTCGTTTGCTGAAGATTCGCCTTCTGTAGCCTCGCCATAAGAAACGCCGCCCCTGCGGCCGGGAACGCCGGCCCGCCCTTCCGCTATTGAATGCGATCCAACGCGATCTGGTAAAGAAGTGCTTTTTGTTGATAAGCATCCATCAGGTGCTGCCGGGCCTCTGCATCCCCCGGATTCCGATCCAGGTAGGCCTGCACTTCCCGTATGTGGGCATTCACCGCTCTCAGTTGACTTTCATACGTCGCCCGCATCGAAGGAGCACGCGTGGAAACGACACTCAAAAACCGTTGATCTTCCGCGCTCGGCTCGGGTTCTACCGCGGGTCTTGCAACCGATGCCACCACGTCGGTTGGCTTAGCGGACTTCTTTTTTGCCAGTTGTTGGGGGGCCGAAGTAGCAGCCGAAGTGGACACCGAAGCTGAGATAGCCTGAGGAGTCGCTGGAGCCGGGGCCGTCAATGGAGTTGCCGGAGTTTGCTCGTTCGCCATTTGCGGGGCTTGCCGATGGCTTACCACGTAAGAGCCCGCCGCCAACAGCGCAACCGCGACAGGCGCCAGCCACCACGCGATCCATCGACGTCGTGGAGAAGGTGGAAAAAGGATGGCCCTGTTAGGCGCGGAATCCGGCTCACGGCTCGCCGACTCACGGATCAGCCCTTCGGCCCGTAATTCCGCCGCAATTCGCACCCACACCCGCGGCGCAGGTTCTTCGCTTGCTGCCAGTTGCCGGGCTTCGCTCGAGATCAACTTCAAGTCCGAAATCAGATCCGAGCAAGCAGGACAGGACTTCACATGAGTTTCAAAGTCAGCCGGAAACACATCCTCCGGAGCGCCGTCGAGGATTTCCGGCAGAACTCGCCGTACATCTGCACACGTCATAGCCAACCTCTCCCCAATACCGCAACTACCCTTTACCCAGTCTTGGCCTTTTCGGCTCTCATGAACTTCAGATACTCCCGCAACTTCAATCGCGCCTTATGGAGCTGCGATTTGCTGTTGCCGATCGAGCATCCCACGATTTGGGCAATTTCGTTATGCTCGAACCCTTCCACGTCGTGCAACACAAAAACCGTTCTATAACCCGGCGGTAGCCGGTCAATTGCCCGCTGCAATTGCAGGCGATCGACGGCGGCCGTCAACTTCACATCCTTGGTACCGAATTCTTTCCTGGGAGCTTCGTCTTCCGCTTCCAGCGTCTCTTCCAGCGACACCACCGGTAGACCCTTCTTGCGCAATTGCATCAGCACAACGTTGACCGTCATCCGGTGCAGCCATGTCGAGAACGCAGATTCCCCGCGAAAGGTTCCGATCTTGCGAAAGAGCTGAAGAAACGCTTCCTGGGCCAGATCCTCGGCCTGCGCGGGATTGGAGACCATTCGCAAACATAGCGAGTACACGCGGCGTTTGTGCAGGTGATACAAGACTTCGAACGCAGCTTCGTGGCCCTGTTTCGCCTGCTCTATAGCTTCTGCTTCGATGATGCTTTGCTTCGGGTCGGTCAAGTCGCCTTTTTCCGGCCGCTACTGGCTCTGATGCGGCTTCAAACTCTTTTCGTTGTACGAATTTGCCGAGGCAGTCGCGGAAGCGCTCTCGACCGTTCTTGGTAGTCAGAATACCAAAAACCGTAGCCTGCGGAATGTTCTATCCGACCAAAGTGATCGGCCAAGATGGCCCCTAGATCGCTCATAGATCACTTTCGTAACCTGAGGTTCAGCATCCGCTGAGTCCCGGGCCCGCATCCGGAAGCAATCCTCCGCTTCGTATCAGGGTATCGCTTTAGCGATACCGAAAGTGTCGCGAAATCGGATGCCCCTTTAGGGGCTGGGCATCGTCATCCCTTAGCCGTGATCGTCTCCAGCCCATGACCACGGGGACCAAGCTCCCGCTGCCGCAGCAGGAAAGCAAACAACACTCCCAAGAATCCCAAAATCGAAAAGATCCACATCCCCATCCGGTATCCCGCTGGATTTTCCGCGCTGGCCTGGCCGTGGTCGTTTGCCCACCCTATCAACAAGTTAAACCCTGCCAGCCCGATGTTCTGGATCATCGTCATCAGCCCATAGGCTGTGCCCAGCTTGGACTGGTCGACGATATAGGCGACCGAGGGCCACATCACCGCCGGGATCAAAGAAAAGGCGATGCCCATCATCGCCATGGTCAACAGCAGGATAGGAGGGAGATGGTGCGCTATGAATGCGAAGTGTCCATCCGAGGACGTGGAAGGGAAGTAAACCGTGATGTACGTCGAGGAGTGCATGTATGCCATCATCAGATAGACGGGAATTAACAGCACCGAACCAATCATCATCAGGAGCGCGCGCTTGCCGATCCGGTCGGCAAACCTTCCAAAGAACGGCGTTCCAAACATAGTGAAGATAGTCAACATGCCAACCAAATCCCCGCCCGCTTCGCGAGTCGTGTGGTGCGCATCCATGAAGAACTTGTAAGCGAAGGTCTCAAAAGGGAAGATCGCCGAATAGAAGACAATGCAAAGCGCCACGATATACCAGTAGGAAAGTCCAAACGACGTAAGATCCCGGAACACCACCTTGTCGGTCGAACCGGCTGGACCGACCTGGTAGCGCTTCTCCGCATGAACCTCCATGCCCCAGTAGAGCAGGGCTCCAGTCACGCAGAAAGTAGCGAATACAACCGAGATCAGCAACGGACCCCGCCACTGGCTATACGCGAAACCAGCCCACGAGGGAGACCATTGCGCCAACAACGAGCCCGCCCGAGACATCATAAGGTTGATGCCGAACGCGAAGCTCAGTTCTTTCCCGCGGAACCATTTGGCTATGCCCGTAGTCACGGCGACGATCAGGGATTCCGCACCCATCCCAAACACCAGGCGTCCAGCCGACATGCCCGCGACCAAAGCGCCTCTAGCCGTCGAGATCTTTTCGACCGAGCCCAGGTCCCGCACAAAGTCGATTCGAGAAAGCAAGGGAATGTGCCCCAGCAATCGAACCAGCGGGACAGCCAGATTTACCATCCCGACGACTCCGGCGCGTAGCCACGAATTGTCGGGGTAAGCCGTAATCACCGCCCCGATCAGGCAGATGGTTCCAAAGATGAAGATCGCCTTGCGCGCGCCAATGCGGTCAACGATGTAACCGCCGATCAGCACCATGATGACATTCGGAATGCTGTAGATCGCCTGCAGCAGCCCGATGTTGGAATCGGTAAACCCAAGTTGCTTAGAGAGCAGGTCGGCAATGGGCGCGATGCAGTCATAGACGTAGTAATTTCCAAACATCGCGAGGCTGACCACGAACAACACCATCCAGCGGTACAAGCGGGACGGCTCAATACGTGCAATCTCCAGCATGAAGACACTCACTCCCGGCGCCGAGCGCCGCCTGCCCTTAATTTGTGAAGAAGAGCAACCGCAAGAAGATAGCAGATTGGAGAACGGAATAGCTCACCAAAGGAGGGGGCTGCCTAAACGTGATTACGGACTTGCAGCTTTGTGCCGCCGGATAACGCGGAGTAGAATCCCATTGGGAGTCCAAGAAAATCAGGCCATGCTTAGCGTGAACGAAGTTATCGCGAGAGATCCGGAAGTACTCGGCGGGACACCCGTCTTTCGCGGAACGCGCGTCCCATTCCAGGCGCTGCTGGACTACCTGGAAGGGGGACAGACGCTAGGCGAGTTCCTGGATGATTTCCCTACCGTAACCCGCGACGCCGCCGTCTCTGCCCTTGAACAGGGAAAATTGCTTCTTGTCAGCCAGCTGGGATGAAAATCCTCTTGGACGAGTGTCTTCCCCGCAGACTCAAGGACCGGTTCGCGACTCACGACTGTCATACGGTACCCGAGGCATTGCTTGGTGGCAGGAAGAACGGCGAACTCCTTGCAATTGCAGAGCGTCAGGGATTTGAGATTTTCCTTACCATGGACAAGGGGCTCGAATACGAACAGAATCTCACTGGTCGCCGGATCGCTGTCATCATTTTCCGCGCCAAATCGAATCGTCTAGCGGATCTTGTCCCTTTGGTTGAGGCTTGCCTTACGCAGATGCTCTCAATCAAGCCGGGTCAAATTGCTCGGATTGAGCAGTGACATCCCCTTCAAAAAATAAACGGCCCTCGGCCTCCACAAAACATGGCGACCAAGAGCCAAAAGCTAAAAGCCAAGAGCCAAGAGCTGCCCTCCTACATCTTCTCCGTCTTGTCGTCGTATTTAACCGAGCCGTTCTTGTCATTCTGCCGCGTCACGTCGCCGTTGTTATAGACGCGAGCAGCCTTCTTGAAGCCCTTAACTACGCTAGTCGAATCCGTGGTGCGCTCCCGTCCGGTGAAGAAAGTCCAGTCGCCGCGCGCTTCTGCTCGTGCGCCATGTTCTTCACGTTCACGCGAACGGGCTTCCCGCGGACGCTCTTCCCGCGGATGTCCTTCATACCCACGTTCTTCGCGCATCGCCTCGTGCATAGGATGACCTTCGCGTCCAATCGTCTCCGGCCACAGATGGACCTCAGGCGTGATCAGAGGAGCGCCACCCTGGTACCACACGGCCACGGTATAAACCGAACTGGTCGATCCCTCAATCTGCGAAAGCGTTGAGTTGGTCGCGCCGGCGATCAATCCCGTGGTGGCGTTGCTCGCTCCCACCGGGTTCGGCGAAAACTGTTGCAGGGAAATCTCTGGTGTGGTCAGAAGCGGGATAAACGGCCCGCATCCATAAAAGCATGGGCCGTAACCGGGGTGAAAGGGCTGCTGCCCAAAAGCCGCTACTGCCATCAAAACTACCGCCGTCAGAATCAAATAGGGTCGCATACTGCCTCCACAGGGTACTAACATATCCAAGGTTTGATTGCAGTTTTCTGGCCAGTCCCCACTGGGACGAAAACGGGCAGGATATCCGGAGATTCGCGGCGCTCTCGGCTAAACAACTGCAACTTCACGCTAGGACCGTTCGCAGTGTGGGTGAAAACAGGTGCGCACAACGTGCAATCGACTGGCGCAGCCTTCAGTGGAGCCCCGGGCGTCCCCGCCCGGCTGGGTCATCCGGAAGACGAGGCGAGAGCCTGCCCTGAGCCTGCCGAAGCGACGCCCGCCACTCCATCAGTTTGTTAGCTACCAACGAATCGCGCATACAGACTGCGGGCGACAGCCGTGTCCGTCGTTCCCTTGATGATCGCCCGGCCGTCCGGAAACAGCGTAATTTCGTAAGGCTCGCGCCAGAACTTCAGCACAAACTCATTGTGGCGAACTTTGCCGTGAGGTTGAAGGCGGGAGCTCAGTTCCACAAAGTCCACCGGCCGCTGCCGCTCATGAATCTGCACCGAATTCCTGCCGCACAAAGTGATGTGAGGCCGCCCCACACCAGCCAGATGAACAAAGTCTCGCAAACAGGTGCGGCATCCCGCCCGAGGATGAATCGCCGCCACCTCCGCCCGTTCGTTCGTCCACACATCCCAGGAAAGAAGCGTCCGCCGCATTTTCGAACGAGCACCAACCAGAAACTTCAACGCCTCAGTAGCCGCAATCGACGACACCAGGTTCACGGCAGAATTCAAAATGCCGGCAGTCTCACACGTCTCTACCGTCCCACGGGGAGATTCCGGAAAGATGCAGGCCAGGCAAGCCGTCTCGCCGGGCAGGATGTTCATGGTCACGGCATAACTCCCGACCGCTGCCGAGTAAATCCAGGCCACGGAGTTTTTCACCGCATAGTCGTTGATCAGGTAGCGAGTTTCAAAATTGTCCGTACCGTCCAAAATCAGGTCCGAGCCGCCAAGCAGGGAATCGACATTCGCCGGAATCAGGTCGGCAACCTGGGGCTCGACGACAATCTGCGAGTTGAAGCGCGCAATTTGCCGCGCCGCCGCGATCGCCTTAGGCACAGATTCGCGCGCGTCTTCCTCATCAAACAAAGCCTGCCGCTGCAGATTGCTCGCCTCGACATAGTCGCGGTCGAGAATCCGCAGCGTCCCGACGCCCGAACGCGCCAGCAACGAGGCCAGGGCAGAACCGGTGGCGCCGCATCCCACGATCACCACACTGGACTGCGCCAGCTTTTTCTGCCCCTCCGCTCCGATCTCCTTAAACAACACCTGCCGCGAGTATCGCTCGTCGATCTCCAAAGCGCCCATTTCCAAAGCAATAACCTCTGCGATTACCTTCCCCGGAGCTTTCCAACCAGTATTATAGGTGCCGGTCGTCAAACTTTGTTCGTGCGAGCAACGTGTGCCCTTGAGCGATTCATCGAACCCGAAGGGTTTCATGGTTGACCAGTTTGAATTCCGCGATAATTTGCTCGTATGGGAATGGGCGCCCTCGCCCCTCCAAGGTTGCGTAGGGACGGCCGCCTCGGCCGTCCAAGCCGAGCGCACCGGGGCCCCCGTCAAGCCCGGTTTTGGCTTGACGGGGTGGAGAAGCTCGGCAGTTGCCCGTCGTCACCGCAACTCTGAATTCGCTAAGAGCGGCGCTCTTTATGTGCTCGTACTTCTGTTGATGTTAGCGCAGCGCCCAAGCTGGGCAACCGGATCGCCTCCAGCCGGGCAGCAGCCTGCCGAATCGCCCGCACAATTCGGAACCCAGTCCGGAGCAAGTTTTGGAACCATCACGCCCTATCTCGGCCTAGCGATCGACCAGATCGAGTTGCCCGACGTTCCGCCCGAAGAAGCGGCGACGCTGCTGGCGGCCACGCCCCTCAAAGTCGGCGAACCGCTCACGCGCGAAGCGCTGCACGACGCCATGCAGGCTCTTTTTGCCACCGGACGGTTCTCCGACATTCAGGCCGAAGCGGATCGCACCGACACCGGCGGCGTCAGGCTGCGCTTCCTGACCACCGCCAATTTTTTCGTAGGCATGGTGACGATCCGGGGAGTCTCCACCAATCCCTCCGCGAATCAACTGGCCAGCGCCACCCGCCTGCAACTCGGCGAACTCTACGCTCCGGAGAAAATCGACCGCGCTCTAACCGGCATCCAACGAGTAATGGAAGAAAACGGCTTCCACCAGTCGAAGGTCACGACCTCGGAACAGCGCGACGAACCGCAGCACGAAGTAAACCTGACCTTCCGTCTCGTCCCCGGGCCGCATGCCGCAGTCGGAGAAATCACTCTGGAAGGCGATGCCGGCTATTCCGTCGAAGCGATCAAGGATATCGCCAAGCTGCATTCCGGCGATCTGGTCCGCTCGAATCGCATTACGCGCGCTCTGCAGCGCATTCGCCGTCGCTATCAGAAGCAGAACCGTTTGCTCGCCCAGGTCTCGGTGGCCAGCCGCACCTACCAGTCCAAGCGCAACACTGTGGACTTCGTTTTCAAAGTGGACCGCGGTCCCGTGGTAGAGATTGCGGCGGAGGGTTTCAAGCTCAGCCAGCGCATCCTGCACCGGCTGGTGCCCATCTACGAAGAAGGCGCGGTCGACGACGATCTACTCAACGAAGGTCGGCGCAACATTCAGAACCATCTTCAGACTCTCGGTTACTTCGATGCCTCCGTTAGCGTTAGCCAGCACAGCACCGAGGGCGGCAAGAATTTGCAGGTGGTTTACGCCGTCAATCCCGGGGATCGCCACAAACTCGCTGCCATTCGCATCTCTGGCAATCGGTTTTTTTCCGACGACCTCATTCGCTCCCGCATGCAGGATCAATCCGCCGGACGCCTGTTCAGTCACGGACGCTACAGCGAAGTCCTGCTCGAAGAGGATGTGCGGAGTATTGAGGACCTGTATCGCGCCAGCGGCTTCCGGCAGGCCGAAGTCACCAGTAAACTGGTCGACAAGTATCAGGGTGAGCCATCGCAACTGGCCATCGAAATCGTCGTCAAAGAGGGCCCGCAGACACGCGTGGCGTGGGTCCGCGTCGAGGGCAGTTATACGCTACCGCAGGAACAGCTTCCCGAAATTCAGACCGAGGAAGGACAGGCCTTCGACGAATCGAGTCTGGCCGATGACCGCGACACGATTCTGGGAAAGTATTTCGATAATGGCTTTCCCAATGCCACCGTTGACGTCGCCTACGTTTCCGTTCCGCCGACTGACAACTTGCCGCGCGTTGGCGTCACCTTCTCGATTCATGAGGGCGAACAATTTTTCGTCAATCGAGTCTTTGTCGATGGACTGCACCATACCCGCCCCGGAGTCGCCCGCCGGGCAATCCGGGTGCAACCGGGCGGGCCCCTGAGCCAGAAAGACATGCTGGAGAGCCAGCGCCGCCTATACGATCTCGGCCTGTTCAAGCAGGTGGACACAGCCATCCAGAACCCGGACGGCACCGAGTCGCGCAAGAACGTGCTCGTCACCGCCAGCGAGGCCGAACGCTACACCTTCGATTACGGCGGCGGTTTCGAGTTCCAGACCGGTCAACCAACATTCGGAGTCAACCAACCGCTCGGCCAGACCGGCGTCAGCCCCATGGTGTCGGGTGGCGTCAGCCGCATCAACGTGGGCGGTCGCCATCAGACCCTAAGCCTTAAGGGCAACCTAGGCCGCTTGCAGCAGAGAGCGCTCTTCAGTTACGACGTCCCCAAACTCCTCAACCTGGAAAATTTTCGTTTCACCGCCACAGCGCTTTACGACAACACCGTAGACGTCTCCACCTTTACCTCGAAACGGCTGGAGGGCACTTTGCAAGTCCTGCAAGTGCTCTACAAAATGCAGGACCGCGAACTGACGACCTTCGCCTACCGCTTCAGTTACCGCCGCGTGGAGGCCAGCAATATTGAGATCACCTCCAACCTCATTCCGCTTCTCTCCACCCCAACCCGTGTAGGAATGCCTAATTTTCTCTACGTGCGCAACCGGCGCGATAACGATTTGGAAAGCACGCGCGGCAGCTACACCACCGTCGAAGGCGGCGTTGCCTCTGGCTATTTTGGCTCGGAGGCCGACTTCAGCCGGTTTTCGGCTAAGAACTCTACCTATCACACCTTTTTTCGCAAGCGCAGCACGGGACAAGGATACGTCTTCGCCCGTTCCACCACCGTCGGCATTGAAAACCCTTTCGGAAGCACGGTTTTGCTCGACCCGGCGCAACCCGTGCCCGCTGGCCGCACCCTTGTTCCTCTGCCCGAGCGTTTCTTCAGCGGCGGGGGCAACTCCAATCGCGGGTTTGGGTTAAATCAGGCAGGACCGCGCGATCCCTTCACCGGGTTTCCCGTCGGGGGCAGCGCCGTGTTCCTCAACAGCCTCGAGATGCGTTTTCCAAACGTCATGGTGCCGTACCTTCATGACAACATCGGTTTTACTATTTTCGAAGACATGGGCAACGTTTTCGCGCGCCCACAGGAAATGCTCTCCAGCCTGGGGCGCTTTCACCAGCCCGGTCGCGATTTCTGCTTTCATGAGCAAACCCACAATCTGTGTAACTACAATTACGCTTCGCACGCCGTTGGCCTGGGCGTGCGCTATCAGACGCCGATCGGCCCGTTGCGTTTCGATTTCGGATACAATTTAAATCCGCCCTACTTTCCCGGCTACTACAACATCGTGACCAATACGGTGAATGGGCAGCAAACGGGGCAGTTTGGTTACCAACGCGCCGGGCATTTCAATTTCTCGTTCAGCGTCGGGCAGTCTTTCTGATGAAACTCCGTCGACTCAAACTCGCAAAGCATTGCGCCCTTCTGCTGGCGCTGAGCATGGCGCTGGCGATCTCATCCCGCGCCGGTCAGATCGTGGATCGTGTCGTCACCAACGTGAACGGCCACGTGGTGTTGCAGAGCGATTGGGAGCAGGAAATCGCCTTCGAGGCCCTGGCCAATGGCCGCGATCCCGATTCGTTCACCTCGGCCGAGCGCAAAGCGGCCCTCGATCGCCTGATCGATCAGGAACTGCTGCGGGAACAGGTTCGACCGTCTCAACCCGCTCCCGCCGAGGAGGTAACTTCCCGCCTCGCCGAAATTCGCAAACTCCATCCCGATTGCGTCACCGACGATGGATGGTACGCCAAGCTACAACGCTATGGGCTCACCCCAAGCTCGCTGAAGAAGCGTCTGGGCGACCAGATCCAGCTCATGAAGCTCGTGGAAGACCGGCTGCGCCCCTCGATCCAGATTGATCAGCAGGCGATCGAGACCTACTACAACGATCAGTTACTGCCCGATATGAAACGGGCCGGCAGTCGCACAACGACCTTGCCCGAAGTCTCTAGCCGAATTAAAGATTTACTGGCCGAGCGAAAAATGAACGAACTGCTCTCCGGGTGGCTGGCCAGTCTGCGCTCCGGAAGCCGCATCCTGACTCCTGAATCCAGTGCCGGAGAGCGGAACCGTTGACCGAACCCTCGACCGAACCGCCCGTCGAATCCCCGACTGAAATCTCGACCGATCCTGTTCCCCCCGAGCGCCGGCGCATCCTGTGGAAACTCTTTCTCGGGTTCTGCGTTTTCAGTCTCATCGGATTCGGCCTCCTCGGCTGGTACGTCACCACCGATTCTTTTCAGCGGAGGGTTCGCCGCCGGGTGATCGCGTCGGCTGAGAAACTCACCGGCGGACGCGTCGAACTGGGAGAACTGCACACCATCCCATTCCGCCTGCGCGTGGACGCTCGCAACCTGACCATTCACGGCCGCGAAGCTAAGGATCAGGCCCCATTTCTGCACGTCGACCGCGTGCAGGCGGAAATGAAAATCATTTCACTCCTCAGCACCACCATCGGATTGCATTCTCTGGTGCTCGAGCACCCTGTTGCCCACGTCATTGTCTATCCCGATGGCGCCACCAACGTTCCCGTGCCGCCTGTGAAGCCCTCCTACGATCAGGGGCCGGTGGAGCAACTCATCTCGCTCTCGGTTTCGCGCATCGAGGTGCAGCGCGGCGAGCTTCTGTGGGAAGACAAAAAAGTGCCGCTCGATTTTGACGCCCGCGACGTGGCGCTGCTTTTGAACCACTCTTTGCTGCGCCGTCAATACGAAGCTCACATCGTCGCGGGAAGCGTCGCCACGCGCTTTCAGGACTACCCCGCGTTTGTGTGGCGGGCTGATGCTGCGCTGGTTCTGGCCCGCGGACGCGCCGACATCAGCAGTTTGACGGTGACTTCCGGAAAGTCTGAAATTCACTTCGCGGGCCGCCTGCAGGACTTTCACGACCCTCAGGTGAGCGGTGATTATCATGGCGTCGCTGACCTCGGCGAACTCGCGTCCCTGGCGAGGCAGGCGCAAGTTCGCACAGGGTCGGTGCAGAAAGGTACCGCCCAGTTCGAGGGCAAAGCTTCCTGGAACCTGCAGGATTTCTCCACCCAGGGAACCGTGCAGGCCAAAGACATCGAATGGTCAAACGGTAAGCTGTCGATGCGGAATGGCCGCATCACTGCAGGCTATTCCGTTACCCCCGACCGCTTCCGCCTTTCCTCGATCAAGGCGAACCTGCTCGGTGGCGACCTCGCAGGCGATGCCGACGTGACCAACTGGCAGAGTTCGATCCAAAGCCCGCTCGAACCGTCGCCGGCCCCGGGCCGGCGCCATGTGATCGGACGAGTCCCGCCGGGAAGTCTTCAGCGCGGATCTGTGCGCCTCCAACTGGCGGGCTTCCCGCTGCTCCCCGCCCTCGAATTGCTGAGCTCAACCAACCTTCCACTGGACCGCCTCGACCTGTCCGGAAGTGCCAGCGGCAAGGTTGAGATGCTCTGGGTTGGCTCGATCCGTGACGCGGAGACTCGCCTGAACCTTGCCATTGCGCCTCCGCTAAAGCCCACGCCGGCCGAAATTCCCGTGCGCGGTCAGATTGATGGCATCTACCGCGGATCGCGTGATGAATTGGAGATGTCCCAGTTTCACCTGACCACGCCCAGTTCCGAAATCACAGCCAGCGGCAATTTGGCCGCGACTTCGTCGTTGCGCTTCGCGTTCACCAGCCACAACCTCAGGGAGTGGACGCCTCTGCTCGAAGCGGCTTACAGGTCGAGCTCTGGATCGTCGAATTTGCCCTTCACCGTTCACGGCTGGGCCAGCCTTACCGGCAGCGCCAGCGGCCGACTCTCTGAGCTTTCCGTCAGCGGAAATCTCGAGGTCTACGACTTCGACACTACCTTGCCGGCGACCCAACGAGCTTCTTCTCGAGTAGTTCACTGGGACGCGCTCTCCACCGCCGTCCAATACTCGAGCAATCACTTCGCCGCGCGCAATGGGTCGCTCATTCACGGCCACACCACGGCGCACTTCGACGCCAGTACCGCGCTTACAGCGGGTGCGCTTCAGGAGAGCGATCCTTTTGCTCTGCACTTTGATATACGCAACGCCGAAGTCGCCGAGCTTGTGCAATTGGTCGGAGTTCAACACCCATTGGCTGGCACGTTGAATATGTCCGCCACCGTTTCAGGCACACGCGCCAATCCCCACGGGGATGGCCACATCGAGCTTCACAACGGAACAGCCTACGGTGTGGCCGTTCCTTTGTTGCAGAGCGATCTCCGCCTCGCCGGCGGCGAGCTTCAGTTCAACAACATCAAAGCCAGTGTCTACGGTGCTCCACTTTCCGGGAGCGCCGCCGTCAGCACGTCGAGCCACGAGTTGTCGAAGAACAGCTCGTCAAACTTAAACAATGACCTGTCGAATCGCGAGTTTCGCCTGAATCTTTCCGGAAGTAACCTCGATCTTGCCCGTTTGCCGCGCGTGCAGACCGGCCGCTTCACGGCCGATGGCGTCGCCGATTTCACGCTGCGAATCAGCGGCACTCCCGCGCAGCCGTCGATCGAAGCCCACGTTCATCTCAAGGACCTCGCCCTGGACAAGGAGCGCGCCGGAGATTTCTACCTCGACGCGGTCACGAATGGACGCCAGCTCGACCTCAAGGCCCACTCGGACTTCGATTTTGATTCTGATAAAGATAAAGATAAAGATAAAGATAAAGATAAAAAGGTTAGAGCCGACTTGACCATCGCCGGGACCGTTGGACTAGAGCATGACTTTCCCGCCGATCTGAAACTCGACTTCCATCATCTGAATGCCGATGCGCTTCTTCGCACTTACTTGCCGGGAAAGGTCACGGGCCACTCTTCCATGGACGGGACCCTCCACCTTCGCGGTCCTCTGCGCACGCCACGCGATTTGACGGCAGCCGCCGAGATCCAGTCTTTCAGCGCCCAGGTCGAGCAGGTGCAGATACAAAGTGTCGATGCCATTCGCTTCCAGGTTGCAGATCAATTGCTGCTGCTCGAAAACCTCCACCTCGCAGGCAGTGGAACCGATTTCACCGCCCACGGCCGCGCGCACTTGACCGGCGCGAAAGAGCTCGACCTCCGCTTGGACGGTTCGGTCAACATGACGCTCTTCCAGTCGCTCAACCCCAAAATCCTGGCGCGCGGCACTTTGGGCGTAAACCTCAACGCCAGCGGTACGCTGGCGCAGCCCGTCCTGCAAGGGCGTCTCGACGTCAAGGACACCTACGTCAGTCACAACGACTTTCCCAGCGGCCTAAGTGGCCTCAACGGTGTTTTGCTTTTCGATCGCAACCGCATCCAGATCGAGCGCCTCAGCGGCACCACCGGCGGCGGCACCGTGGCGCTGACCGGCTCCGCCACTTATCAGAACGGCCTCTTCCTCCTCGATTTCGGCGCCACGGCGCATGACGTTCGCCTGCGTTATCCTCCGGGAGTAAGTTCCACCGCCAACGCCGACGTCCGGCTAACCGGCACTACGAATTCCGCTCTGCTCAGCGGCGATGTCATGGTCACCAAGCTCGCCGTTACTCCAGGCTTTGACTTCGGCGCCTATATCGTGCGGAGCAGACAGACGATCGTCCTCACCCAGAGCGATAGTCTACAGAGCCGCCTTAAGCTCGATGTCCACGTGGTGACAACTCCCGAACTGCAGATGCAAACCGCCATCGCCAGGCTCTCGGGCAACGCCGACCTCAGGGTGCGCGGCACCGCCGAGCGTCCCGCAATTCTCGGAAGAGTGGAGGTTCTGGAAGGCGAGTTCACTTTCAACGGCACCAAGTACAAGCTAGAACGCGGCGATGTTACCTTCGCCAATCCGGCCAAGACTCAGCCCATCATCGATCTGCAGGCGACCACGCGAGTGCGCGATTACGACATCACCGTCCAATTCCGCGGTGACGCCAGCGCGCCCAACGGCTTGAAAGTCACCTGGCAGTCCGAGCCTCCGCTTCCCCAAGCCGACGTCATCGCCTTGTTGGCCATGGGCCGCACCCAGGAAGAGTCGGCTGCCGTAGCCTCGAACGGATCCTTTGGATTTGGCGGAGAAGCCTCCAACCTGCTCATCAATCAGGCCCTCAACAGCACCGTTAATAGCCGCCTGCAGCGTTTGTTCGGAGCCAGCCGCGTCAAGATCGATCCCCAGGGCCTGGCCAGTGAAACCGCCGTCGTTCGAGGGCCGCAGGTCACCGTCGAGCAGGAGGTGGTCAGCAATCTCACCTTGACCTACAGCACCAATGTCTCCGTTTCGAACCAGCAAATCATCCAGGTGGAGTACAACCTGACCCGTACGATTTCGATCGTGGCGCTGCGCGACTGGAACGGAGTAGTCAGCTTCGACCTTAAAATACGGCGGCGGATGAAGTGATCGCAGGAATAGGATTTTGTAATCTGATAATCGGGTAATTTTGTAATTTAAGAACACTAGAAGCCTTGCCTTCAAATTACCAAATTACCCGATTACAAAATTACAAAATGGATATCCGCCTTGACATAATTCTCCAAACCAGCAACTCTATTTGTTTTCACTACTCGTCAGAAACGGGTAAGGAAGCTAACTTGCGAGTGCGGGTCTTTTATCACGACAAGTGTTTTGACGGGGCGTCCTCGGCCGCCCTGTTCTCCCGATTCTACCGGGAACGAATTAGCGGCGATGTCGACTTCGTCTACTCCGGCCTGCTGCATCGTGCCGGCGCTCTTTTCGACGAGAAGCAGTTCGACGGCGACGAGAATGCCATCGTCGATTTCAAGTATTCCAGCTCGTCCAAGATCACCTGGTGGTTCGATCACCACGAAAGCGCTTTCCTTTCACCCGCCGATGCCGCCCACTTCGAGCACGATCAGAGCAACCGCAAGTTCTACGATCCGGATTTCAAGTCCTGCACCAGTTTTATTGCCATGATCGCCAAAGAGCGCTTCGGCTTCGATCCCCGCCCGGTGGCGGAACTGGTCCGCTGGACCGATATCGTCGATGGCGCCATGTACGAAGACGCGAAGTCGGCGGTCGAAATGCAAGCGCCGGCCATGAAGCTGACCATGGCCATAGAAGCGTCCAGTGATAGGAACTTCGTCAAGAACGTGATTCCACTGCTCGCTTATAATCCGCTCGCTGGCATTCTGGAGCAGCCATTCGTAGCCGCCGTCCTGCCACCGCTGCTCGAACGCCACCAGCTTTCCATCGAGATTTTGCGCCAGCGCACGGAAGAAAAAGACGGCACGATTTTTTTCGACATCACCGACCTCGACCAGGAAGGCTACAACAAGTTCATCCCCTACTATCTGCATCCCGATTCCGTCTACAGCATCGGCCTCAGCAAGAGTTCATTCCGCGTAAAAGTTTCGGTCGGGTCGAATCCTTGGTCGAAACGCGAGCCCACCGTCAATCTAGCCAGGGTCTGCGAGCGCTATGGTGGCGGAGGCCACGCCCGTGTAGGAGCGATCTCCTTCGAAGTCAACCAAAGTGAAGCCGCCCGCAAAGCCGCGCAGGAGATAGTAGAGGAGTTGCGCGCCAGCGTCCGCCAGCAAAGTTGAGAAGAGAAGCTCCGTATCAGCAGAAGCCTGTATAAGCAGAATCCAGCCCCGTAGGGGCGTCCTAGCTTAGCCCAGCGCTTCAGTGTGTGCGTGAGAACTGGCTTTTGGGCAATCCGGTGGAACGAAGAGCTCGAGAATCCAGCCCCGGAGGGGCGAGCCAACTTAGCCCAGCGCTTCAGCGCTGGGAAAAGTGGGAAGAATGAGCTAAGTCCCGGAGGGACGACCCAGTTCTCACGCACACTCTTCAGCGCTGGAAAAAGTGGGACCAATGGTTCAAGTCCCGGAGGGACAACCGACTCCTCACCCCCACTCTTGAGGGGCCACGCTTTAGAATGAATCCGCGTCAAAAATTCGTGCTTATTCGATATGCATCCCACCATCCACGATCCCGGACACATCAAAGGCGTGCGCACCGTCGCCACCGTTGAATTCGCGAAAGGGATCATCGTAGTGCTCGCGGGCCTCGGCGTCTTCTCCATGCGCCACAAAAATATCTGGGGAGTAACCGATAGCCTCCTGGAATTTCTTCACGTTAGTCCTCATCACCTCCACTTCGTCGGCGTCTTCGTCGCCCTAATGCACCGGGTCAGCGACGTGCGCCTGTGGAAGATCGCCACCGTGGCAGCTGTCTACGTGACCCTTCGATTCATAGAGGCATACGGGTTGTGGCACGTCCGCCCCTGGGCGGAATGGCTGGCGTTCGCCTCCGGAGCCATCTACATCCCCTTCGAAGCAGCCGACCTGCTGCGGCGTCCAGACTGGTTTCGATTGCTGGTTATAGTAGTCAATGTGGGGATCGTCCTCTACATGCTGATGCTGCGCCTGGAAGCAGCAAAAAAGCGCCAAGCAGAACGGGCGCATCCGTAGTTTCCAGAGCGACCCAACCCGGTGCCCCAGGTTCGCGTCCGTTCTTTGGACGCTAACCTGGGTGGAGGGTGATCGGCACCGATGGGCTTTCCTCCTTCGCCACCATCGGGCAGTGCGCCGCGTCACCGCTCCGACGCCCCAACCCCTGCATTCCTCCCGACTTTTTTCATCACATTTTTCTCGTACGCTCATCACAGATTTGCACCCTAATCGGTGCGAAGATACCTCCGACAGTACACCATCGAGAACTGCGCCAGTCTCCAGAGACAAACGCATTTCCGGCCGCAAACTTTTCACCGCTATTTGACAACACATCGCCCCGGTTAGCACACCCGCAAGTGCACGCCAAACAGAAAAATTCAATGCTAAGTCCTATCTTTTGAATACTTTGCATATAACTACTTTACTATCATCAACTTAACTCATTTTGGGGTAGGGGGGGGTACCCCCCCCCACAAATTCCTGAATTCTTACGCGCCGACTGGGCGGGTGGCCCGCCCTAAATCCCATCCCCACTCCTGCAGGCGGGTGGCCCATTCAAGCCTGGTTTTGGCTTGAGTGGGGCAGTCCGAGGCCCGGACGTTTCCATTGTCAATCCTTGACAATCCTTGCCAATCGCACTATTCTGGCATGGAATT
>JBEKFN010000013.1:0-22513 GCA_050013295.1 Terriglobales bacterium | reverse complement strand
CCATCGGCGACATACGCGCCAGCCGCCCCAGTTCCTTCAGCGCTTCTTTCTTCACATCGTCGGGCATGCCCGCGGATTCGATCTTTTGCTTCAGTTCGTCGGTGTCGCGCTGGCCCTCGTCCTGCTCGCCCAGTTCTTTTTGGATCGCCTTCATCTGCTCGCGCAAGTAGTACTCGCGCTGCGTCTGCTGCACCCGATCCTGCACTTCTGACTGGATCTTGTTTCGCAGTTGCTGCACTTCCAGTTCTTTGGCGAGGTGCTGATTGATTTTTCCTAGCCGCGCCCGGACGTCGCTCGTCTCCAGCGTCTCCTGCTTGTCGGCCGTCGACAGCGAGGGCAGCGACGAGGCGATAAAGTCCACCAGCCGTCCCGGTTCTTCAATGTTCATCGCCACCGTCGAGAGCTCGTCCGAGAGCGTCGGCGAACCGGCCACGATCTGCTGGAACAACGTCAGCACGTTCCGCTGCAGCGCTTCAATCTCGGAATCCTTAGGCGGAATCGTCTCCGGAACCGTGCTCACCCGCGCCCGCATGAACGGCGAAAGCTGCGCGAAATCCGCCAGCCGTACCCGCTCCAGTCCTTCCGCAAAAACAAACAGACTCTGGTTGGGCATCTTGACCACTTTGTGCACTACCGCCAGCGTTCCGATGGCGTACAGATCGGTCGGCTGCGGCGTGTCCACCCGCGCCTCGCGCTGCGCCACTACTACGATGGTCTTGTCTTCGCCCAGCGAGTTGATCAGTTGTACAGAACTTTCCCGCCCCACCGTCAGCGGCAACACCGCATGCGGGAACAGGACCGTGTCGCGCACCGGCAAAATCGGCAGCGACCGCTCAGTGGTTTCGTAAGCAGTGTGCTCGGAAGAAGAGTAAGTAATAGGATCGCCCATGATTTTCACTTGAGTGTCTTTCACTCAACCTTGGATGAACTGAACTGCCAAAAAGATGCAAGCCTTCTTGTTAGGTCGTTGAATTCTATACCTTTTTTAGCCTTTTGCAAGGGACGGACGGGGTTAGGCCCGACTCCCGCAACCGAACTTGCGGTCGCCGCTCCCATCCTCAATCCCAAACTACGCGGAACCCAGCAAGTACGCAGTGCACTGCCTCACAGCACGTTGTGACGATTCAGAAGGGCTGATCCACATCACTGCACCTCCATTGGATCGGCAAGAATGGCAAGCTCGGGACGTAGAGACGCGGCAAGCCGCGTCTCTACCGATGCCTCAAGCTTCCGGATAAACTCCCAGCACCTTCACCAAATCCGTAATTTCGCCTAGATGGCGCACCGCGTGGCGTAGGGCTTCATCGTCGCCACGCAGCAGATCCACAAAAAACACGTATTCCCACGGACGCCCGCGCAGCGGCCGCGACTCGATCTTGCTCAAACTGATGTCGCGCAGCGCGAACACGCTGAGCGCCTTGAACAGCGCCCCCGGAATATTCTTCACGCTGAACGCCAAAGAAGTCTTATCCGCCTTCGCCTTATTCGCATTGCGCGCCGCCCGCGGCTTTCCCCGCTTGATCTTTCCTGGTTCGATCTTTCCTCGTTCGATCAGAAAGAAGCGCGTAAAGTTTCTCTTGTCATCCTCAATCCCCGCCTTCAGAATCTTTCCCCCATACACGGCTGCGGCCCGTCGGCTGGCAATGCCCGCGGCATCTCGCAAGCTTTCCGTAACCACATGCTTCACGCTTCCCGCCGTGTCGTAGAAGGGCACCGGCTCCAGCCTCGAATTCTTGGCAAACAGGTCGCGGCATTGATCGAGCGCCACGGGATGCGAGAACACGCGCCGGACCTCTCCCAGCTTGGTCCCGGGCAGCGCGATCAGGTTGTGAACGATGCGCAACCGAAACTCGCGCACAATATGAACCTCGCGCCCCAACATCAGATCGAGGTGTTCCGCGACCGACCCCGCCAGCGAGTTCTCAATCGGAATCACCGCCCCATCCACTGATCCACGCTTGACGCGGTCGAAGACCTCAAGCGAGCGAGCGCACGGCACCACCATCGCCCGCGGCAACATCTCTTCGGCCGCTTCGTGGCTGAAAGAGCCAAGCTCTCCCTGGATAGCAATCTTCATCAAGCCACTTCCTCTTTAGCGGTGACGAGTTTCGTATCAGCACATCGCTTCAGCGTTGCCGAAAAGCAACGCCAAGTTTCGTATCAGGGCATCGCTTTAGCGATGCCGTAAGTTCCTCAAGACCGGACGCCCCTTTAGGGGCTGCGCTACCGTCCAACCGGCAACTCATCGCACCAGCGAACGGCGCAGATCCTTCGTCATAACCAGCGCATCCATATGGTTCGAATAGTACCCGGCGACCGTCTTTTCCACGAAATATCCTTTCTGCTTGTAGAAGCGAATTGCGGCGGCATTATTCACCGGAGTCTCCAGCGCCACTGCGACTGCTCCCGCCCGCAGCAACTCTTCTTCCGCCGCCCCAAGCAAAGCCGAGCCCACCCCCGCCCGCCGCGCCTCCGCGACCACGTCGATGGTAATGATGTGCCCACTCTTGCGGCGAATCTCCGCCACGATAAAACCCAGAATCGCTGTGGGCGCCTTGCCGTTGCCCGAAACCTCGTCGCCTTCGCCCTCGGCCACCAGGGTAAACGACCCCGGCCGGTGCATATACAAGGCCAGTTCCGTTCGCGAGTACGCCAATTGCGCATCGAAGCAAGCCTGGTCAATCCGCCACAACCTGTCCAAATCGGGTTTCTCGAATTCTCGGATTCGCAACCGCACGCCGCTATTGTAGCGGGATTGTAGCGTGGCGCGAGCGTAGCGGAAAAAGTAGCGGAAAAGCAGCGGGAAAGACTAGCCAGCGCTCTGCAGCTTTTTTTCCCTCACCCCCCTTGCGCAGTTGCATCCGTAAGAAGTAGGATTTCTTGCACGAGGCAACGTGGGGCGTTTCATTCTCATTGACGCGGGCGCGGCACTCGCACTCTCCTTCATCTGGTATGTGTGGTTTGTCCGTTACAACCGAAAGCGTGCCGGCAACGTGCTGCAGTCGGTCCAGGCGGCATGCCTCGGAAAAGGCCGCGTCGCCGATCTGCGATGGCAGGCCAGCAGCTCCCGGTTGAAGGCAACTCTTCATCTTTCCTCGCGCTGGTTTGACGATGCCCGCCTCACCATTCGCCTGTTGCCGCGTCCGCTCCCGGTGCAATGGGCCCTGAGCCGCTGGCGCCAGCAGCAGGAAACGCTCACTTTCGAAGCCGACATGGGATTTCCACCGGGCTTCCATCTCGACGTCATCCGCCATCGCTGGTCGGGCCGCTCGGGCGCGAAAACCTCGGGGTCGAAAGCCTCGGCCTGCACTCGCGCCTGGACCATCAGCCGCCCCGGCCCCGTCATTCTGACCACCAAGGAAGACTGGCCCGTCGAACTCAACCCGGTGGTGAATGCGCTGGCCTCCTGGCGCGACAAAGATTTTGTCGGCGTCCGCTTCAACTCCACCTCCCCGCACTTCACCGCCACCGTGGCGCTGGAAAATCTCTCCGATCAGAAAGCCGCATCCGCCTTGTTCGGTCTCTTCCGCGAGCTGGCCGCCAGTTCCTCAGCCAAACAGCACTAAGAAAGCCGACTGCCGAAGGAGAGTAGATCTGGCTTCATAAATCGGTTTTGGGTAGGGCACGGCTTTACAGGCTGCGGAAAAATTCCGATCAAAGCCGGTTTTTGGGAAGGGCACGAGTTTCAGCCGTGCCGTTCAGGGCCTGGAAGAATGCGGGTTTTAGCCCCTTTTGGGCCGTGCCTTCCGAACTGCAAGGCATGGTAAAATCACGATATTGCAACTGTTAGCAGCAGCGAAAAAGGAGAGCCAGACGACCGGCCTCTGAATTAAAATACGTCTTTATATAAGGGCGGGCGCAAGGCGGATCTAGAGGCTATTTTGAGACTGAGGAAGTTAAGTGCCATTCTGCTCTTCTGCCTGTGCTCGATCCCCCACGCGCGGGCTGACGCAACGCTGTTCCTGGGAGAGCCCTACGGTTACGATGGCGCTCTCGCCGGCACAGGCCATGCCTCGGTTTACCTCAGCCGCGTCTGCGCCGCATCCCCGGTCGTCCTGCGTCTCTGTGCCCCGGGCGAAACCGGAATCGTCCTCAGCCGTTACCGCGGTATCGGCGGTTACGACTGGATCGCAATTCCTCTCATCCCTTATCTCTACGCCGTAGAAAAACAGGAAGACATCCCGCTCTTCGTCGACGCCAAGCTGCTTGCCTTTCTGCGCGACCGCTACCGGCGCGATCACCTGGAATCGCTCGTTCCCGACCTTCCCGATGGCGGCACGCCCGGTGGCGTCTGGTACGAGTTGATCGGGGCCTCCTATATCCGCACCATCTACGCCTTTGAGATTGCGACCACCTCCGAGCAGGACGCGGCGCTGATTCGCAAGCTCAACAGCCGGCCCAACCGCCAGCGCTGGACGCTGATTACCGCGAACTGCGCTGACTTCGCGCGCGGGGTCATCGATTTCTACCATCCCCACGCCGTGCATCGCAGCATCGTCGCCGACCTCGGCGTCACCACCCCTAAACAGTTGGCCAGAACGCTTTCCTCCTACACCCGCCGTCATCCCGAGCTGCGGACGTCGCGGCCCTCGAACTACGCAATTCCGCAAGTCCCAGGCACGGTCCCGCGCTCCAGGCCCGCGCACACCGTGACCGAGTGCGCGCTGACGGCGAAGAAATACATGCTGCCGCTGTTCGCGCTGCACCCCTACATCGCAGGCGCCCTGGTCGCCGGGTATGTGGGACACGGGCGCTTCAACCTGTCGCGCAACGCGCTGATCCTCGATTCCCAGCAGCAGTTGGATGCGCCCCTGACGCGCCTGACGCGCATGGATCGCCGCGCTGTTCAGGACCGATTCGAGGAACTGCTTCGAACTGAGTCTTGGGCGGCGGCGGCAGATGACCCCCACTGGGCGTCCTTGCACGCCGCGGCCGAGCCCGCCTTCGATGCTTCCGGAGAACCCACGCTAAAGGTGCGTCTGAGCGGCGAAGTCACGCCCGTGGGCATCGCGCGGGCCAATATTCTGAGCGTCCCCCAGGGTTTCGAGTTTGCCGCAGGCCTCGTGAAGGCACGCTTGCGCGAGGAATTGAAATCCGCCGCCGCCCGAAAGACGGCGCGCGCCGATGTTGAAAGCGATCTGCTGCTTCTCCAGCAACTGCTGGCGCGGCCGCCCGGAGAATTGGGAAGCACCGCCGCGTCCGCCACTACAGCCGCGCTAAGTCCGCGGCAGTCCGCCCCGTAACCCGGCTGCCAGCTATCGCTCCATCCTGAGCGAAGCGCAGCACCTGCTGTTCGCGAAAAGCGGGGGCTACGCAACCACAAGAGGCGCTGGCCCTAAACTTATCTCATAAACAGGCCGAGCATCACTGGTGAAATCGCGATATTATGCCAATCTGACCGGAGCGGCCTTGAAGCTCAATTTCTAGCCAGTCTGAACCGGCCAAAAGCTAAAAGAGGAGGCCATCGACCTTGCCGACTACCGCACCGAGGAGAAACTTGGCGGCGCGATGGGCGTGGTCTCCAAGGCCATGGTCTACAAGGTCAAAGACACTTTCCGCGGACGCGTTGTAGCTCTGAAGTTCCATCCAAACAAAGTTTTCGAACTGCAAGGAGGCGGTTATGAAGCGTGCGAAATCGATTTCCGTTAGGCTGGCGGTCGTGTTCGCCTTGGCGTTGTTCTCTGTTCTTACCCTCCATGCTCAGCAGACGGGTGAGATCAAACGCACCGTGCTAGAGAAAAAAGACCTCAGTGTCCCGGGCCGCGAAGGTCTACTGGAGTTGGTGGAATTTACGCCGGGCGCCCGAGAAGCGAAACACACCCATCCCGGTGACCTCTTCGCCTATTTAAAGGAGGGCAATCTTGCCCTAAACCGGGAGGGCATGCCGACTGTGACGCTGACCCCGGGCGAGGTCTTCTTCGTCCCCGCGGAAAAGATTCATTGGGCCGAATGTGCGGAGAAGACGCCTTGCAAGGTGCTGGTCACCTTCGTCGTCGAAAAGGGCAAACCGCTGAGCTCTCCGGCTAAGTAAGCCGAGGCTAAAGATCGTCCGGAGTGCGGTGAGATTCTGCCGGATGGTTGATCTAAGCAGGTCCCCGTATTGTTCGCGAAAATCGCGGCTTTTCTTTTGCCCTTGGAAGTAAAAAAGAAAACGGCCGGGAAAAACTCCCTGCCGTTTCACGAGGAAGTGCTGCAACAGCTTATCTCCAACCCAGCTATTTCAGCACTGCCGTACCGCCCCTCAAGCCGAAAGACTAGAAGTCGTAGTCTTCTAGCGTGCAGGGGCAGAGTCCGTAGCCGCTGGCCAGCGTGAGGCCGTAACCACACACCGTCCCGAGGTTTGATAGTTCAATCATCGAGAGGTTCGAGTCGGCTAACGCGGTTTCGTCAACGAACCACGGCCCCGCTTCCTTGACGTTCACAGCGTGCCCCGGACCGGGAGCAGGAAATGTATTCGTCGTTGCCTCGATGTGCGTTGCCCATCCCCGCAGTCCGGGATACGGCACCGGGTTGGTCGGGTCGCTACTCGAAGACGAAATGACCTTGATAGCGCCACGCGAAAACTCTCCATGGATGGTGAATGTGTCGGACGTGAGCTCTTTATTCACGGACTCGGAAAGCAGACCGTCTGAGGTTATTGGGCAGGCGCAGCACGACCTCAACTCCTGACTGTCATCGAACACGTAGATCGCCGCATTCAGAATTCCGCCTGCCACACCTACTTTTGCGAAGTCGCCGTCAATTGCGTAGCCGCTGCCGTCGTTGACGATACGCACGACCGCATCCGGGGCGCCAGCCGTGTTCGCGTTGGAATAATAGGTGACGAAATAAACGCTGTTGTCCCCCACGTTTTGAGCGAAGGCATTTCCCGCCAGCATCAGGGTGATTGCCAGTAGCAATAAACCAAGCCTTTTCATTTCTTGGATCCTCCTATTGTCTGTAGTGCTTGGCGCTCGGGGGGGAAACAGCTGTAGGCACCTACCCAACTCATAATCCTGTGGTGAGTTCTTTACAAGTACCCTCGTGGCTTAGTCAAAAGCACTAAGTTCCGGGAACTACTCCTTTTGTAGCATTACCCAACTCGGTGGAGTGCCCGTTCTGCCCAGTGGCTATGTCCCACTTTTTTCGCGATGTACGGACCTCGGTCGTTTCCACTGTGGGCTTCCGTGGGCCTGGATTCTGAGTTCCATCTAAGAGGATTGCTACCCACCGCCCCGCCCTACGTTCTTCAGTGCTTTGTGTAAGCGCACGCCGCGGTGCTAGGGTCAACGCTACAACTGGTCTCATAAATGGTTTTGGGTAGGGCACGGCTTCACAGGCTGCTGAAAAACTCGGGTTTCGTATCAGGGTATCGCTTCAGCGATACCACAAGTTCTTCCGAATCAGCCGCCCCTTAAGGGGCTGGCTGTCGATATCTGACTTTTTCCGCAGCCTGTTCAGCCGTGCCGTTCAGGGCCGATAGAATGCGGGCTTTAGCCCCTGAGGGCCGGGCAGCCTGCTCGGAAAGCCATTTATGAGACCAGTCCTAATTGGGGATAGACAAAAGATGGACGCAATTGATGAATTAGTGGCGCGCTCTCAGGATTGCAAAGAGGTGCGGAGGTTTCATGAGTTCCATCGGAACCATCCAGAAGTGCTGGATTTTCTCGTAGAGGAAATTAGGTCACGCTTCAACCATGGCTTCACCGCATTTTCATATCACAGCCTGTGGGAGTATGCCCGTTGGAAACTCGAAATGGAAAGAGGGCCAGGAAACACCTTTCTTATGGACGATAGTTGCGCACCCTTCTACGCCCGCACAATCGCCATACTGCATCCTGAGTTCGACGGCCTTGCGGAATTTAGCAAGAGCAAAGCTGACGCGGTTCTTGGGACTCAAGTTGGGGCCCCGGCCCGAGAAACCTCCGAAGAACTATGCGTGCCGGGCCAATGGTACAGCTTTGCAGTCTGGCTGGCGGCCCACGACGCCGCCCACGTTAGCCCAACTCCCCGTAACCAGACTGTCAAGCCGAATTCGCCGTTTCTCAGCCCACTTCGCGTATGAGCGCAAACGTGTCTTGGTGGATAAAGGATAATGGATAACTGTGGTAACCAGCCTTTTCGCTCACAACCCTGACCGTGAGCGAAGTGTTGAGCCAACAGCCGCCCACCTAATTCTCACTCTCCACCGGCGCCCGCTTCGGAGCCCGCAGCGCCTTCGCCGGCGCGCCCGATTTCCCCGGCGCGACCGGCGGCGCCGGCGGAATCGGCGGAGCCGGAGCCGCGACTGCAACCGTCCCTTTGCGGATCTCAATCGTTCCCTTGTCGCAGTTCATCACCAGCCGCGGGCCGTTCGTTCCGATCGAACCACTGGCGCTTGATTGTCTGTCTTTATTGTCGGCTTTGATTTCGTCGAATTCGCTCTCGATCTCTCCTTCGTGCGTCCGCGCCTCAACTTTGATCGCCGTATTCGGCGGAATCGAAACCTGCACGTCGCCCCTGCGGTTGTCGATCTGGATATTCCCCGGCTTGTACAGCCCCACCGAGACCGTCCCGTTTACGTCTTCCAAGCGCAGGTCGCCCGAGAAGCCTTCGAGCGTTATGTCCTTCGAGCGCGTCTTCAGACGCATCGGTCCGCTCAGCGAATCGGCGCGCAGGTCGCCAGAATCCAGATCCATCCTGCCATCCAGGCGCGAAAATTCCATCTCCGTGCGCGCCGAGCGGAAACTCACCGTCTTGCTGACTCGAGCCAGCCGAGTTTCCCGAAACTCTCCATTCACGTGCACCGCGCCATCCACATCTTCCACCGCCACTTCGTTCGCCCTGCCCTGAACGGTCACGTCGCCCTTCACATGCCCCAGCCGGACAGAACCATTCTCCATGTTCAGCGAGACGTTCCCGGTGTGGTCGTTGATGTTGACTTCTCCGCGATGATGGTCAACCTCAACATTGCCGGCCATGCCCGCGATGGTCACAGCGCCTCGGCCCGAGGCGATCACCAGTGCGGTGTTGACTGGCACATAAATATCCAAGTCGGTGGTCACGCCCTTGTCGCCCGCGCCTTGGGTATTGGCGTTCAGCGTGAGCACTTTATCCCCTTGTGTGATCGAAGGATCGGTCTTGGCGTTGTAGCGGTCGGCGTCCTGCTGATTTTCGGCGTGAACTTTCTTGCGCCAGGAGACCTTCAGCTTCTTATCGTCCGACACATTGACCGTAATCGTGCCGTGATCGTCATTGATGTGCAGACTATCGACGTGCAGGCTGTTGCCCGCCGCCGGCAAGGCATTGCTGAGTTCGCCGCTGTAGTCGAAGCTGGATCCGCCAAACATTTCCTCGATTCCTTCATCATCGCCCAGCTGGATATGCTCCCCGAGGTTCTTCCAGTCCACCCGCGCCGCCTGGGTTGCAATCAGTCCGGCCACGATCAGGAACAGCATCAGGAAAACGCCCCCGACGCCAATGCCGCGCACCGGCTGGCCATAGCGCTTGGCCTGTTCGTATTCGATCAGCTTCAGCGCGCCCCACAGGATCAGCAGGGCAGGCCAGAAGCGCGCGTAGAGCGACCAGAGGTGGTGGATATCCATCATCCCCATCGTCCCCAGCAGGAGCAAGATCCCCAACAGGATCAGTACGACCGGACCGGCAATCGAACGGTGCGGAGGACGCGGAATCGGCGGCGGCATCATTGGGCTAGCCACGGTTCACCTCACCAGTTGGCGGCACAGGCGGAATCGGCGGGTCCGGTGCCGCGGGAGGAATCGGCCCTCCCGCACTTGGGGTTTTGGCGCCGAACCCCGTGAACGGAATGTGTCCTTCCACCGATGCGCTTCCTTGCAGCAATTTCAAAGCGCCCACCACCAGCAGAATTACCGGCCAAGTGCGGTGGAAGCCCAGGCTGGACCCGTGCAGGTTGCTCAGCAGGAACAAGACGCCGATCGTAAAAACGATCGCCGGCCCCGAAATCCGCCGCATGCGGCAGCGTGCACATTGGCACATTGTAAAAGCCAGCCGGGGGCCTATCATCCGCCGTGTCCGGCAGCGCGACCCTTGACCGTCCGGACCATGCGAACCCAGCGTGCCCCAGTTGCGCGCGAACATCCAGGCGCCGACGAAGATCAAAATCAACGGCCAGAAACGATCCAGTCCATATTCGCCCAAGCCCATGGTATGCAGCAGGAAGAGCACGCCCAGCAAAATAAGTACGATCGCACCCATCGGAATTCTGCTGGTCTCGATCTTTGTCCCGCCGCTAAAAGTTGCCGCCAGACCGTAAGGGTCGGGAGGGGGCAGACCAACTTGAATGGCGCGCGCCGAACGCACCGCATCAATAATCTGGTAGATGACGAAGAACACCAGGCCCAGGATGCAGACCGTCTGCAGTGCGTCGTTGTCGTGTCTGCCAGCGGCATTAGCCCCGGCAAACAACAATCCGAAGATGACCAGATGCGCCAGTCCCTTGGCATATTGCCCGGTGTAAACCGCGCCCACGCCGAAGGGGAAAAATCCAGCAAGAATTCCGGCCACCGCCGGGTTGGGGCCGCTGCTTCCGGGCTGAGGTGGTGGAGGAGCCATCGGCCCCGGCGCCGGGGAAAATGTCCCGGGAACAAATCCAGCCGCCCCCGCTGGAACGCCTTCCATCTTCGCTCCCAGGCAGTCCTCGCAGTAGATCACGCCCCGCACCGGACGTGTACAGTTCGCGCACAGTGCCTTTCCGCATGTGCGGCAATAGGCCACTGCTGGCGCATCGGCATGATTAGGGCAGTTCATACAAACCTCCTGTTCGTGGTCGCCGTCACAACAGGTGGCTTTGAGCTTCGAGCTTCGAACCACGAGCGAGCTTGAGTTTGCTCGTAGCTCGCAGCTCGTAGCCCGCAGCTACGGACTTCATTCGATTCCCCCGTTATTGCAGCCAGCACGATCTGGCTATCCTCGCGCGAGTAGTTGCGATCCTGTCTTTGCTCTGGTTGCCCACTGGTATCGTTCTTGCGATGTTCTTTCGGTTCCGCGGGAAGGGGTTCGGCGGGAGGGTTGGCCCGCTTCAGCTCGCGCAGCTTCGATTCGATCTCGTACACGAACCGGATATTCTCGTAGTGCTGCACCACCCAGACCTGCGCGCCGTTATATGCATGGCGCACCGCCGCTGGCCGTAGGTCGATCTTCGCCACGTCCTTCGCTTTCACGCCCACTGCGTTCAGCGCCAGCGAGAACGAGAAGAAGATCATCCCAAACGACATCACAAACCGCGGCTGACGCACAAACGCCGCCACCGGTCTGAAGAATGTAGCGGAGAAGGAATCCCACCACTCCCGCACCCGCTCGCCACGCGGAGTCGTCCTGCCGTCGGCCGTCGCCGCCGCCGCCAGTGATCGCCGGCTCACCACGCCACTCGTAGCCGCCAGAATGTTGCGGACCAGATAAGCCGGAGGCTCGACGGCCTCCAGCGACCGCAGCCACTTCTGCCCCGCCTGCACCTCCGCGAACAGCGGACCGCAAATCGCGCAGACGCGCCGGTGAGCCTCAAAGCTCTCTTTGCGAGCCCCGCTCAACTGCCCGTCGCCATCCAAAGCGTCGCTAAGCAGTGCTTCGAACTCGGTGCATTCCATCTCCCGCTTGGTTTCCTCTGGCATCACATCACCTGCCTATAGGTACGTTGTAGGAGGCGCGCAAGTTCCGCTCGTCCCCGGTTAATTCTAGACTTGACGGTCCCCTCCGGAACCCTCAAAGCCGTAGCGATTTCCCGATAGTCCATGTCCTGTAAATCCCTCAAAATCACCGCCTCCCGCAGCTCCGGAGACAGCTTTTGCAAAGCCAAATGCACCATTTCCCGAGTTTCCCGGCTCTGCACCGCCGCATCCGGAGGCAGCCCCCGGTCCGCGATCTGCTCGCTAAGCGGCTGAGCATCCTCGCGCTCGGAAGGCGCCGAATCCAAAGAATCCGTGATCCGGTCGCCCTTGGACTTCCGGAAGTGATCCACCAGCAGGTTGCGAGTAATGGTGGTGACCCAGGTCATAAACGCGCCCTTACCAGCGTCATAGGTGTTCAACGTCCGATACATCTTGATGAAGACCTCCTGCGTGAGGTCCTGAGCGTTCTCCGAATCCCCGGCAAACCGGTAGCAGACGTTGTAAATCCGCCGGTGATAGCGCTGCACAATCTCTTCCCAAGCCGCAGCATCGCCCCCAACGCAGCGACGGACCAGCAATCCGACAACCTGGGCTTCTTCCAAAACCAGACTCCGTGAGCCGCGCAGCCTTGAAGGGGCATCGCTTTAGCGATGCCGTAACTTTCCGAAAATCAGACGCCCCTTTAGGGGCCCTGCCCCGAGTGTCCGCCCCGACCGCTGGCTCGCCTTTAACAGCACACGAGAGATACGTTTGTGTCGAGCAGGAAGTTCCCTTGAATCATGAAGCTAGCGATTGTAGCAGGAGAAATGAAGGTTCAGCCCCAGATCACTCGAAAGGATTTGCCACACTGACGCCGAAATATGTCTGGCCTGCGTTCAAATCTTCCGACCAGATTCGCCCGCAGCCGCCCCGCTCCGCCGCGGCCACAATCATGCCATCGTAGAAGTGAAGCCCATATGAGGCCCTCGCCTCGACGGCGCGGCGTACCAGTTCAGCATCTGGAGCGATCAGGCGGATCGGTGCCAGTGCGTCCAGCCCTTTCATAACCGCATCCACCTTCGCCGGAGGAGAGATCTTGTGCAGCAGCGTAGCGGCAAACTCAGCCAGAACTTGGGTAGAAATTACGGCCTTCCCGGCAATCCCAGTCTTCAACAGGCTGCGGGCCACTCGTTGTTTTTCGGGGTGGCTGGCATCGTAGGCATACACCAGCACGTTCGTGTCGAGGAAATCAGGACCGGGCATACAGGTCTTCCCGTTTCCAAGTTCGTTTTCCCACCCGGACCCGTAGCTCGTCAAAACTCCGTTCGAGCGCTTCCAGTTCTCTTCGCTTGCGCCCCGATTTCGCATGCTCGAGGGCAAGTTCTTGGAGGTAGGCGCGCACCAGACCAGTTAAGGTAGTGTCGCGCTCAACCGCAATCTTGCGGACTTCCTTAACCAATTCCTCGTCAATGGAAAGCGTAATATTCACAAACCCATAATACGTGAAACCCATAATATGGGCAACTTGGACCAGGCACTAGCACTTTCGCGGAAGGCCCGCGAGCCCAATTCGCCACTCTCTAAATTTGTCATCCTGAGCGAAGCGAAGGACCTGTTTTTGCCGCGAGCTGCAATCCCGCAAGATGCAAATTTCAGAGAGGCACCCTCCCCAAAGGCACGATGAACTGGATCCCATCAACCTGCTTCCCCTGGAGCCGTTCATCGTTGGTGACGAAAAGATCCACGTTAGCGCTAGCGGCGCAGGCCAACTGAATGGCATCGGGAGCCCGAAGCGACCGATCCAACCGCAGCGCCGCATAAACCCTGGCCGCTTTCACATCGAAGGCAATCAAAGTCGCCGCCGAAGAAATTGCATGTTCATACCTTCTGCAAAGTTCAGAGTCATTCCGCTCGGTGGGTTTCACCAGTATCTCGCCCAGTGTGAGCGTGGAAGTCAGCAGTTGATCGCCCCGGTCGAGCATCTTCGAACGAAGCTGCCCGGTGCCCTCGGAGAGCGCCCCATAGTCTTCGAACAGGTAAATGAAAAGGTTGGTGTCCCAAAAAACGCGACTCATTCCCAACCCTCACGCAGGCGACGCACATAATCGTCGGCATGTTCATCCGCCCATAGACGCTTGCCCGACCCCCGCAATGCCAGCAGCGGATCCTCATTCAAAGCATTGCCAGCCGCGGCCGAACACCAGTCGCGGTACCAGCTGAGCAGGAAGTCGTAGCCATGCGGCAGGTCGTCAAGCGCGGGCGTGATCTTCGCCCCCTCGCGCTCCGGATGGTATGAATCCCCCCTGCGGAAAAGCCGCCGCCGCCCCGGCCCAGTTTCGAACAGCATCCGATAACGCCCCGGATTAGGAGGCCGATTAGCCACTGAGTGCTGAATAACGTGAACGTAGACCCCGCGCCGAAGCGGTTTGTGCAGCCCTTCCCGCGCCGCCCGCTGCACAATCTCCTCAATCGCGAAGTCCGACGCGTCGGGACGTTCGCGATGCAGCAGAGCAGTAGCGATCCAAACTTCATCCGCAACCTTCAGCGCAGTTTGGGTCGCTGTATTTGCCATGACGCTATCGCTCCCTGTTATTTCAATAATACCATGTAATAATGTACTTTCAAAATATTATAATTTGTCATCCCGAGCGAAGCGAGGGATCTGTATTTCGCCGCGAACTATCTATCACGTTCGTCTAACATTCGCTCTAAACTTCATTCTTATAAATGCCGTAAATATAAGAAAATAAAGCGAAAATAAACGGGATTATGTATTTGACGTAAGATTAGCACGCGTCTTACCATTCCCGTTATGCGAGTATTCATTGCTGCACTAGCCGCTGTTGTTGGGAGCTTGGCACTTCAAATGAGCATCGACGCAGGATACGCACGTCAATTCATCTGGCTGATACCGTGGTGTTGGGGCGGCTGCGCAGCTTTGTGGACGCTATGGTTGGTTATGCACGACAAGGTCGCAAAAGAGTGGCTAAAAAATCTGCATGACAGGCTTGGCAAAGGAGTCTATCCGATAAGGGCACTTCTATGTCTGGTCGTTTTTGTCGGAGTTGCGCTAGTTGTGGGACATTGGACAAACAAAAAAGTTGAGTCCTCTTTTGCGTCAGGTCAATCATCGCCAGCACAGCAGCAACCTATTAGCGGCGGACAGTCAAATACAGTGCAAGGGAACGGGAATACCACTGGGAACGTGAACCAGGGTGGCAACAATAATACGGCTATAATTGGCAACGATAATGCCATTACCACTTACAAAGTTACTGGACCAAAACTGTCAGATTGGCTCGTGCCAGGAAAAGAATCCACGCCTACTCAGCGACCCGGGTGCCGCCGTCCGACGTTTGACTATGTCACGTTGCTTTACGGAGATTCGGTAAGCTTTGTCCCAACAAAAGGAAAATGGTTTCCGCATACGATTATTGAGATTGAAGACAAGCCCAAGCTAACTGTCAACAAAGATAAGCGAGGACGAATTGCCCTGTCGGTTGATATATACGACGAGCGTGGATATATTGTCGCGCAGATCGAAAACAACAGATTCACAGTGAATAGAAACAATTATTTCAAAATGACGAAAACATCCAGCACGCTCGTCGTCATTGATCAGAAAAACCAGAAGGTTATCGATTTCCGTTTTATAAACCCAAAAACGATTCAAATTGATGCACTGTTGTACTATCCCGAGTTAAAGCGTCCAATCGTGCTATCCAAAGATGGCAATGATCTAAGTGGTTTCAGGATTCATGGGGCCTGCGATACGGCTGTTGCAGTCGACGTTCATTTGTCATCGCAACGATAAGTTTCTCAGGCGGCAGCTTTGGTGAGTTATTTGTATTCAAGGTTTTCGGAATGAATGAGTTTCAGCATCGTGTCACGGAACAGGTACGGGTTCTTGGCGGGTGGCACACTTTTCTTCGCCGGCTAGGTACAACGCAGGTTATGAATTGTCAGCAGACAACAAACGGGGTGCCCCACTTCTCGCGCCTTTCGAGAAGTGGGCCGCCGCGCAGCCGACGCCAAAGGGCGAGACCTGGGATTCCACAGGCGGGTGGCCACCGCACATCACCGATTTGTCATCCCGAGCGAAGCGAGGGATCTGTATTTCGCCGCAGACTGAATATCCGTTTAACTGAGAGGAGATATCCGCAATGAAGATGAAGCGAACTGTTCTTCTTGTCCTGGTCGCGCTTCTCGGTCTTCCCAGCCACCTTCCGGCGCAGACCGAGCCCGCCAACTCCATCCAGCAAGCAATTCTGGGCACCTGGAAGCTGGTTTCCTACTTCGGCGAGGAATTTCCATCCGGCGCGAAGTCCGACGTCATGGGAGCCCATCCATCCGGTTACATCAACTACGGCCCCGACGGGCGCATGATCGTGATCATTGTTGGCACTGACCGTAAGAAACCTGCAGCTGCAGTCGCTACGCCGGACGAAGCAGAAGCCCTAATCAGGAGTATGCTCGCCTATGCCGGGACGTATACGATCGACAGCCAAGCCAAAACCGTCACCCACCACATAGATATATCTTGGGACCAGTCTCGTACCGGCACCGACCATGTTAGAAGTTACAAATTGGAAGGCAACCACCTTACGCTGACGACGGAACCCTCCACCGACCCAGCCACCGGCAAGAAAACAGTGCGCACGCTGCTCTGGGAGAGATTGAAGTAACTCAGGCGCAGCGCGCTTCGAGAAGTCTGCGGAAAAACTCTGATTCACGCAGGTTCTTGGGAAGGGCACGACTTCAGAGGCTGCGGAAAAACTCAGGTTTTGACTTTGCGGTGATTCACCAGGACTGTCCAGACAAATATTCGGCTGTCCTAATCGCATTCTTACGCCGACGGGCGCTTAAAAACGAGGAGTTTTGCCGCAAACATGTGCACTGGCTCCCCATCTTGATTCAGAGTAGTGCTTTTCACTTTAACGACCGCCTGGTTTGGCTTGGACCGGGAGGGCAGAATCTCGAGGACCTCGCTTTCCACCCGCAGGGTATCTCCCGGCCTGGTTGGTTTGGGCCATGCCAACTCGCCGCCGAGCCCGATTATCCCATTGCCCAGTGGCAACCCTCCGGTGACCATAAGCCGCATGGCGACGGCAGCGGTATGCCACCCGCTCGCGGACAACCCCCCGAACACGGTGGCCTGAGCGGCCGCCTGATCGAGATGAAACGGCTGCGGATCGAATTCTGCGGCGAACGCTTTGATCCGCTCTTCATCCATCCGATAGGTGCCGGACGTGAACCGCTGGCCGACATACAGATCTTCCAGATAAAGGCCCTGTTCATGGTTCATGGTCATTCATCCGATCTCAATGCGGTGCATCTATCGAGGACGCCGCAAGCTGCCGGCCTGGAGCTCCGCAGCCGTGATTCTGCTTTGGCTTACGAAAGTAGTACGATTTTGCCGAAGGCGCCCGGTTCCAGGATTTCTTTATGAGCGCGGCCAGCCTCTGCCAGCGGCAGCTCCTTGCCGACGATAGGCCTCAGGGTGCCATTCTCCAGGCCGGAGATGACCCCGGCGTGAATCTCCTTTTCTTCGGCTTCAGTGATGCCCCAGAGAGTAAAGGCGTGAATTGAGCTGCGGCGCATCATGAGGTCGCGCGGCGAGATGCTGACGTCGCCGCGGCTGCCAATGACGACCACGCGGCCGTGCGCAGCAAGCAGCTTCAGGTCTTGGCCGAGGTTCACGTTGGCGAGCATTTCAAGGATGAGGTCGACACCAATCCCACTAGTCGCCTTCAGAATCTCCTCCAGATAGCCCGACTTAGTGTGATTGAACACTTGGTGCGCGCCTTCACGCTTGACCAGTTCGAGACCTTTCTCCGTGCCGGCGGTGCCCAAGACGGTCAGGCCCATGGCGCGCGCAATCTGAACGCCCGCGATTCCCACGCCGCCGCTGGCGCCGTGGATCAACAGGATTTCGCCAGCACGAGCTCTCGTACATTGCCACAGCGCGTGATAAGCGGTGCCATACGGAACCCAAACGCCCGCCCCTTGGCCGTATGTAATCTTCGCTGGAAGCGGATGAACCTGGCTCTCCAGGGTCAACGCATATTCCGCGTATGCACCGGTCACTGTCTTCGCTACATAGACACGATCGCCCGGCTTCACCTTGTGCACGCCTTCACCAATTGTTTCAACGACGCCGGCGCCATCGGAGCCCGGTGTGTACGGCAATGGAGGCTTGACGGCGTAAGCGCCGTTGCGCATATAGGTGTCATATGGGTTCACGCCAGCGGCGTGGATTCGCACCAGAACCTCGCCAGCGGCGGGACGCGGCGTGGGGATTTCTTCGAACTTTAGGACTTCGGGACCGCCGAATTCATGAACAACGATGGCCTTCATTGTGGACTCCAGGACTTTCGCTTCTTTGCCAACGGCTCGATGCTACCGTTTGAGCTTTCCCTTAGATTCCCTGCGAGACCGCGGGGTCGCATAAATAGGTCGGGGCGCCCTTGTTTCAGAGTGAGATATGCGCCACAGTTGCTGCCTTGGTGGCGCACGGCGCTCGCGGGTTTCGCGACAAAGTTACTTTCCGAGGACGATGTCGCTCTGCATCGGTGCTGCTGCGATTTGCTGTTAGCCATCGTTCAATTTCCGATGAAGCGGGGCGCTCGACACAAATCAGCCCGCGAGCGGAGCCACAAAGCTCGGGTCGCTCGCGGACCGGGAAGGCAATTGCGGGGAACTATTTATACGTAGCACTGGTGCGGGAAAGATAATCGCGGTGATCGGTAAAGTCCACCAGGGATTCCCATGCCGGGCCGCCCAGCGGGTTCGATTTGAAGGACTCCCGCACCGCTGCGTTGACTTTGTCCAGGCCTTCCGCGCTCGCCGCGAGGTAAAAAATCCAAAACGTGCCGGGCGCTTCGGTGTGGATCGCTTCGGTGTCGATTTCGTATTCGTGAATCGTGCCGTCGGCGAGCATTTTCTCCAGCAGCGGCACGATCGTGCCCTTGCTCAGTGTCTCCACCGCTTCGTCCGGCGCGCTCGGCTTCAATTTATAGGACGACCCGTGAGTGTACAGATCCTTCCACGATCCAGAATGCCAGTTGTAATACCGGCTGACGAAAATGCTATCCGAGTGTTTCGTGGCACTTTCCAAGACAGGAGAACTAGTACTGCCGGACTTGTAGAACTGGTCCAGCACGTTGAGCAGCCCGGCCATTGACATCGCCGACCACCAGCCGTCGTGAGTTGAGCCGTCGGGCTGGTGAACCAAATTCACGTCGTTGCCATATCCCACGATAGTCCCGCTGGCGATGGCCTTATCCAGAATTTTCTGGTCAGCCGCGTCTGCCTTTGCCATCTCTGACCACTGGGCGCGGGGAATATTCCAAAACGAGACGTACGAGTACATCCTCGGTTTTTCTTTAGCCTCTGACATCTGCGCGTGTGCCGGCGAGATGCAGACGGCGGACATCGCGATTACGCACAGCCCTGCAAAAACTCTCCACAGTTTCCGGTTCATTGATATTCATCCTCCGTAATTTAGCCCATGAGGTCCAGGTCGGTACCTTGGGCCACGGTAGTGTACACCAATCGTCTCGTCGGAACCCTTCGCGCTACTGCCGGTGCTCGGCAGAATCGGGCCGTTGAAATCGGGCAAACAAGACAGGTGAGCGGTCGGCTCCTATGCGCTCGCTAGTACTCTCGCTTAGTGCGTCGCATCCGCATATTTCACCGAACAGCCATAGGGACGCGTTGCCGGCGTTTCCACCTGCTTTCCGGCCATAGCCTGCTGGAGCGCGAGACTGACGTAATTCGTCGCGCCGGGGACGTCGTTCAGGTCGGTTGTCGGTTTGTCGTCAATCGCTCCATCGTAGATCACCACGCCTTGGGGGTTGATGACGACCATCTGCGGAGAGGTCTTGGCGTCGTAAAGATGCCCTATCTCACCGGCCGGGTCGAGCAGCGCGGCGGTCGGCGCAGCCTGCATCTTCGCCAGGTAGTCGTTCTCTTCTGGCGCGGTCGCATACCCTTGCTTGCCCGGCGCGGAAGACAGAATTGTGAACCAAACTACGCCCTGGCTCGTCCACTGCTTTTGCAGTTGCTGCATGTTGCCGCTGTTGTACTGCTTGCGTACGAAGGGGCAGCCGTTGTTGTGCCATTCGAGGACCACATACTTTCCGCGATAGTCCGATAGGCGAAAGGTCTTGCCGGTGCTCGCCGTACCTGTGAAATCCGGAGCCGCGGCGCCGACTTTCGCAGCTGAGGCCAGGGGCGGAGCTGAGCACAGCACCAGCGCAACCAGCATGGGGTAGAGAAGCGTTGGGTATAGAAGCATGGGGAAAAAAGTTGAGCGCTTCATATCTGTGTCCTCCTTGAAATGATCTTACTAGTGGGCGCCGTCACCCGAATTGTTTCTCGCCGTGCCGGTCTTGCTGATAGGCACATCAATCAAGAAGGCCTGATCGCCGGAAAGCACAAGCACGCCTTTTAGCCGCTTGATCGGTTTGAGCAGCCGATCGGATTTCCTCAGCGTCAACCGGAAGTCAGCCTTTTCTGCTAACAGCTTCTGCGGTGCCGCGTTTTCAATCTGCGACTCAGCCAGCGGAAAGAAAACCGCCTGCGTGATTTGATGTCCAACCTCAGCGGTGAGCACAAAAGAATCGTTCGCGTCGGCCACGCTGAACCTCCAGTTCCCCGCCGCCGGACGCGGCAGAGACTTACGAGTAGCGGCGAACAGTTCAGCGGTAAGAGTATCCGGCGCAGGCGCCTGCGATTTGATGGGCAGAATGAGCGAAAGTTCCGCCTTACCTGGGATGCACATTTCGTGGCTGCAGACCAGCAGCCTTACCTGGGCGCCGAGCCGAACTGGCTGCAGCGCCGCCAGGCTGGCCGCGGCATGCAGCGGCACGATTAGCAGCACTGTATCCTCGTAGCCATAATCCACGATGCTCGCCGATTCGAGACGCCGCGGCGTTGGCCACTCCATTGCCCCAGCGGTAAGGCCCGCCGGCAACTGCCACTGCACGCGGGGCGGCTCGCCCGAGTCTCCCGGATTGACCCAGTAGATATGCCAGCCCTTCTCGAGTTGGAAACGCAACCCGAGATCGAGCGTATGTCCTGCGGCGATCGATTCATCGCGGGCGATGAGTTCGAGCGTGCCGTGCGGGATGGGTGTGCCTTCCGCCTGCGCACTTGCCGCGGATAGCAGCAGCGCGGCTCCACATGCGAGACCGCCGTAAAACGTTGAGCTCGGGCTATGCCATCGCATTTTTATTTCGATGCACAAAGCGTCCCGCAAGGTCTTTCTGATGTGATCGCGTCGGCAGCGACGGACGAGGACGCTCCGCCGGAACCAGCAAAGGCGTATTTTGCTGGATTTACGGCGCGACTGAAGCCGCGTCCCTTCAAGACAAAATTCAAAAACACGGTTTTTCCGCGGCCTGCTGGGTTTCCGGGGCTTCCGGCAGCCGCCTATTAACTCCGAAAGCAATAACCAGTTAGATAAACGGTGGGTCGCGGGTATTTTCAACTGACTGTTGACCTACCAACCCAAGCAGCTTAAGATGCCACGCTAGAAAGAGTGCTTCCGCGATTAGCCGGGCTATCCCGTTACCGCCCGGGCAATTGATAGCCCGAAGTTTGCAACCATTATTAAGACCGCTTATGACGACTCGAAGACCGAGGGTTGCCGTTCCCGTGGCTCCATTTGCCTCGGCCCTGTTAACACAACAGGAGGTCGGCCCGCGCGCGCAAGTTATCGCCGATCAGATCGCGCAGCTACTGCCGGGCACCGCGGTCGTGGTGTATGTCATCGAGGACCAGCAGAACCCCGCCTGGACCCCCAAAGCGATTGCGGGGGAGATCACGGTGGGTGACGTAACGGAATTTGATTCCGGCACGCTGGGCGCGGTCGCCGCCAACAAGACGTTCCTGCAGTTCGAAGGCGGCGACCTGCAACGCGAAGAGTACGGGCATCTTGACATCCGTCGCACGGTGACCGCTCTGGCGTATGTCCCCCTGGTGCTTGACGAAGTTCTTTTTGGCGCGATCGAGCTGGTGAGCTGCGATCAGCCGCTTCCAGAAGGGCTGTTGGAGATGCTGAGCGAGATTCCAGACCTCGCCACCCAGGCCATCGCCACGGCGCTTTCGTATGAGAGCGAGCGCAATACCAGCCTGCAATCCATCAGTCGTGTCACCCAGATGTATGACCTGGAAAAGGTTTTCAACTCGACCCTGGAGATGGATGAGCTGCTGGGCACGATTGCGAAGAAGTTCCAGGAGGTGATGAACGTCCAGGGGGTCAATCTTTGGATGGTGAACAACGACGCGCTGGAGTTGGTCAGCTGCGAAGGATACGACCCGACGGTGCAGTTGGGCATGGTGCAGGGGCTGGGAGAAGGCATTGCAGGAGACATGTCCGATAGCGGTGAAGCAGTGCTGGTGGACAATGCCGATGACGAACGCCTGCAGAAGCGCAACGCCGGGATCGAGGATGGAATGGTGTTCTCGATTGTGGCGGTGCCGCTGCTGGAGCACGAGAATCTGGTGGGGGTGGTGGAGGCGGTGAACCGTCTTGACGGACTCCCTTTCGACGACGACGACCAGTTCCTGCTGACGAACATTTGCGAAACCGCCAGCAACGCTCTGCACAACGCCAGTCTGTTGCAGGCCGAACGGAAGGTCGAGATTCTGGAGGCTTTGGTAAGAGTCAGTAGCGAGATCACTTCCACCCTCGACATCGATCGGGTTTTGGATGCGATTGTGAATGGGCCGGCTACGGTCATCGCTTATGAGCGAGCGGCCATCGCGCTGGATCAGCGCGGCCGGCTGCGACTGAAGGCCGTTTCGGGCGTGGCCAAGATCAATCCCGAGGACCCGGACATGGCGCGTCTGCAGGAGTTGCTGGAGTGGACTTCGATGTCGAATGAGCCCATTTTGGTGACCCAGCACGGCGACGAAGTCGCGGC
>JBEKFN010000012.1:0-25568 GCA_050013295.1 Terriglobales bacterium | reverse complement strand
TCTAAGAAAAAACAGCCTCATCGAGGTTCACCCGTATCCGATTTGCGGCGATGCGCAGAAGTTCAATTTCACGCCTCCGGCCGTTCTCGAATTGTTACAACTCGGCGATCTCATCACCATTGACTTCCATGCAGTCGTCGCCGAAGTTATGGAGATTGAAGGCGGCCGAGCTGTTTTGCGTGTCATCAAAGGCGGTCGTGTCGGCAACAATAAGGCTTGCAACGTGCATCGTGAGATCGAACTGCCTGCAATCACGGTCAAGGACCGCAAGGCCATCGAGATTGGGCGAGAGATGGGCGTCGACCATTTCGCGCTCTCCTTCGCAAATCGGCCGGAGGATGTTCAGGAGATGCGAGAGCTGATCGGTCCAGCGGCGACGCTTATTTCGAAAATTGAATCCCGCCACGGTATTTTGAATCTTGTGGAGATCGCCCGCTTGTCCGACGCCATCCTAATCGACCGCGGCGACCTGTCACGGCAGGTGGAACTGGAACAGATCCCCGGACAGCAGAAGGATATAATCGGGCGCGCAAAGGCCATCGGTCGACCGGTCTACGTTGCTACCAATTTGCTTGAGTCGATGGTCCACTCGACAGTGCCTACGCTGGCGGAAATCAACGACATTTACAACACGCTGGCCGACGGTGTGGATGGCCTTGTTCTCGCGGCGGAAACAGCCGTGGGCAAGTTTCCCGTCAAATGTGTAGAGATGGTCATTAAGGTTATCGTCGAGTTCGAACGGACCAGGTAGAGGGGGGACTGTTGCGGACTCATGAAGGGATTCGGCGCACTTACTCCGCAACCATGTCCGATTTCTATTCCACTCCCGCAATGGCCGCTTCAACCGCGTCAATGTCCGCCCCCAAGTCACCCCCATCCGAAGCAGCGCCCGCTCCTGGAGAGGCCTTTGCACAGCCCGGCCCTTTCGCGTGGCACAGCCTCGGATCTTTGGCGATGACATCCTTGAGGTCGCGGATGCCGGCCGCTTGAGGGGAACCGACGACGATGTTTCCTTTGGGAAAGGATCCGCGCCCGCTGATGATCAAGTTCCTATCGAATTTATAGGGGTCAAAGCAGGCTTGCAGGACGGCTTCCGAGCCCAGCGCCTGATTCTTGGATGCACAACTTTGGGGACCTCCGCCCGCCGAGGCCACTGGCGGCCGCCGATCTCCGACGGAAAACACGCTGTTGGTCAGCGTGAAATTCGGCAGCTTCGCTCCGGAGTTCAGAATCGAGAGCAAAACGCCGCTGACAAACGCGGTTACGTGATCAATCTGGATGTCATGCACCGGTGGCCGCGCGGAGATCAGAATCAGGAAGGAGCCGCCGCCCTTGTAGTCCGTGTCGTGCAGGTCGTCGGCGAAGATATCGTGAATGCTGTAGCGTCCGCCGTCGGCGGCAGCAGCGCCGGTCTTCGCGAGCGCGTTGGCAATCTGCAAAACTCCGGCAACATTTCGAATGCGGTCAAAACGGATGGTGACATCGTTGACGCGGCAAATCGGGCACTCGCTGGACTGGTTCTTGGGGGTGATCAAAATGGAATATCCGGTCTGGCTGAAACCGCCCCAGGTGTTCTCGAGCAGATTGGCCTCGAACAAAACGCGGATCGCGTTCTTGAACTCACAGTTGTTTTTGACGATGTAAGGGTCCCCCGAAGCGGTTGGCGTGTAGCCGGGTTGGCCCTCCTTCCAGAGCATGGGGCGGAACAAATGATTGCGGCGGATCTCGATGTCGGTTGGAACCTGCTTAGCGGCGCTGCCGCCGAATAGAATGTTCTCGCCTGCGGATTCGAGGAAGTTGTTGTAAACCTTAAGGGCGGAGATAGGATCGTCGCCGCTGCCGCCACCGACGGCGGTCGCATCGGTGCATTTTCCGGTGCGCGCGATGCAATTCAGGCCGCTAATGTAGGAGTTGATGACGGCAATCATGTGCGAGCCGTGGATGATTCCAATGCCGTGGCCCACTTCGCGGCCATCGGCGGGGTGGACCCAGTTGCGATCGAAGATGACGTGGTCTGAGTGTTCGGCAGTGACGATACGGCCGATGTCGGCATCGGGAGGAGTGGTCCACTCGATTCCAATGAAGCGGACGTGATCTCCCACGATTGCGCCCGAAGCGCGCCGCACTACCAGGGTCGCGAGCAGCCTGGCCGTTCCATTGGAGGGCTGGGCGAAGGGCGGACGTCCTGGAAGGCTCGCGACTCCGGCCCATGCCGGAGAAATGCGCGTGCCTTCGGGGGAGAGCTTGGAGTCGGGCGTGTCGGTGCGCACCGTGATGTAGTGCTGGTCATCGCATTTTTTCGAGGGCAGCTCGTTTACATCGAACGAAGCTCCGGCGGGCAGCAGCAGCGTGTCTCCGCACTTGGCGCCGTCGATGGCGGCGGCCAGATCGGACTTGGCGGAGACGCGAATCTGTTTTCCCGGCGACGGCGTTCCGTCGAGCGCGGTGTAGTAGCAGGCTTTGGGAAGTTCGGCGACGCCGTCCTTGGCGCCAAACTGCGCGACATTGCCCTTACCGCAATAGGCATTTTCACCAGTGGGAGGTGCAGCCGCCAGCGCAGACAGGGTTGAGCAGACGACGAAAGCGGAAGCCAGACAGAAGAAATGAAACCTTTTCGGCGGCGAACTTTTCACCACGGGAACGGAGCGAGAGGATCGCAAAGGAAGCGGAGCCATGTTTCAGTTTCTCCTGTTATCCGCCGCACGCCCCGCGCATGCACCTGTAATCACCGTGGAGACGCCCTTCGTCCACGGTTTACTGGAATCACTGGATGATAGCATGGGCCGGATCGATTCGGATTTCCTGGCAGGTCGTGATGGCAGCGAAAAAAGAGAGGGTCCGCGGCGAACCGCGGACCCCGATTGCGTCGAAGCTGAAACTTATTCCACGTTAGCCAGCGCGGCGTTGAGCCCAACGATGTCGGCCCCGAGATCCGTGCCCTTGTTCTTGTAAGGGCTGTTCGTCTGAAGTTCGTAGTTCCCGCCATTGCCGTTGTTGTAGTCGGCGAACCCGACATCGTCGATGGTTTGTGGGAACATGTTGTTCGCTGGCCAAGTCGACGGCGGAAACTCTGGTGGAGGCGTAATCAGGCCGTTGTTGCCGAATGTATGGGTGGCGAAACAATTGGCGATGCTGGTGATCGGCACGTCTTTAAAAGCGCAACTGGTTTGACCTCCCGTGTTCCACACTGGGTATCTGCCGGTGATTATCAGGTTGTTGGTGAAGACCAATCCATACATCGGCGCATTCTTGGCCAGGTTCCCCATGATCATCATGTGGCTGGTAGGATCCGGGAAACCAGTGATGTGATTGATGGTGACGGTGTTGAGCGCGTTCTTGGGCCACCCGTTCATGATCTCGAACACAGTGCCGCCGCCCACGTACTTGGTGCTGAGGTCGTCGAGAACCACGTCGTGGATACTCCAGCGAGTACCAGCCAGCGCGGGGGCTCCATCTGTGCCGTTCCCGGAAAGGACGGTTGCCATCTGAATTCCGCCCCCGCCATGCGAGACGCGTACATAGCAGATCGTGACGTCGGTCACCTGGCATAGCGGGCAAACGTTGGCACCGCTCGGGGTGTGTTGGTTCTTAGGGGTGAGCAGAATGCCGGCGCCCGTTTGGCTGAAGCCTCCCCATGCGTTCTCCATGAGATTCGCCTGGACCAGCACGCGAACCGCATTCTTCAGTTCCAGGTGATTCTTGACGACGAAGGGATTGCCGTCCGGTCCGCCGATGAAGTTCGGGTTGCCTCGCATCCACTGCCACGGCTTCCAGAAGTGATTGTTCAGGATTTCGATGTCGGTGGGGGTCAGGGTGGCCGCTCCGCCGCCGAACATGATGGCCTCGCCCGAGGCTTCCAGGAAGTTGTCCTCGATCTTGAAGGGACCATCCTGGGTGTCGCTGGTGCCTCCGGCAACCGCATGAGAATCGACGCAAGCCCCGCTCTTGGAGATGCAATGGAAATCGCTGAAGTAGGAATCGACGATTGCCACGTTGGTCATGCCGTTCAGGTTCACCCCGTCGTGAGTTTCATCCTGAGGCGCTCCATGCAGCCATGAGCGATCGACCACGAGGTGATCGGCGGTGCCTTTGACAAACATCAGCCGCGCCGGGCCCGGGGTTCCGGCGGGACGAGTAACTTCCAGACCGACGAAGCGGTAATAGTTGGCGCCGGTGGCGAGCTTGAGCGGGCCATCGCCGCGGGTTTGCATCTGTACTTTCGCCATCACGTGCTGGGGATTGGTGCAGCTATATTGCGGGCGCCCCTCAAGAGAAGCGACCCCGGCATAGCAGGGCGTGGCACGCTGCCCTTCCGCAGGCAGAGCGCTGTCCGGAGAACTGGTGCGGATGATGATCCAATGCTTGATGTCGCAGTTCCTGGCCGGCACAAGGAACGGGCCGGTAAAGGTTGCGCCCGCTTGAAGTTCAACCACGTCGCCGCAGCGAGCATTGTCCAAGGCCGATTGCAGATCGCCGCCAGCATTGACGCTGATGATGGATCCCGGCGCGGGCGTATCGGCCATCGCACTGGGAACGGTCACTCTCGGCAGTTCCGCGGGACCATCGTAATTGCTGCCGGCAAAGGCGGCGGTCATTAGCGCGACCGTCAACAGGAGCATCAAAACGCTCAAGCGCTGTGCGAGCGCTCGGGAAAATCTGAAGTGAGAGATATGACGGCTTCGAAAAGAAACTTCGGTTTCAAGCATTTGCGACCCTCGACTTGAAAAAATGGGGGACCAGTCGGTATGAGTCCTTATGCTGAATCTATCGAGGGGGGTCAGGGACACCCAGATATCGGAAGTTCATCGAAAACCCCTTAGTAACCTGTGACGCGGCATGTACAGATTCGCATTGCGCCAGTGTCCATCGGTGTGTTTGGTGCAAACTGGATGCAGACGGGTGCGGGACGGGCGGTTTGGGCGCAGAGGGAGATGGGCAGATCGCGGCAGCATGGCTTGGAAAACGAGGCTGGACGGCGGGGAAAAACTAAAGTAACCAACAATACGGTTACTGGCGGGATTCCCCGAGCAAGACCGCGCGCAACTGATCGTAGGCACGGTTTCCGAGCATGCGCTGCACGCTGCGGCGGCCCTGATGCTGAAGGCGCTTCTTCCACAACCCGCGGCCGTGGCAGGTCGCGCCGAACTCTTCGATCGTGAGATCCCGCAGCATGGCTACGCGGCCGAGTTCGTAAGGGCTGGTGCTGGAGGAGTTCGCATGAAACTGGCTGTTGGCAACGGTTCGGAATCCGGCGTGGCGCGCCATCTCGAGCGTGCGTCGATCATAGCGTCCTCCGGGACAGGAGAAGTGTTCGATTGGGTGTCCGACAATTTGTTCGATCTGGAGCTTTGCATCCACGACTTCGTGTTTCAGTTCTGGTTCGGGGAGATCGGAGAGATAAGGATGCGTCATCGAATGGCAGCCGATCTGGAAACCCTGCGCGTCAAGATCGCGCACCTGGCTGGAATGGAGATAACCGGGCGTGCCCAGGAATCCAGCGGTGAGGTAGAAGGTTGCGTTGAAGCCAAACTCGCGGAGCACGGGCGCAGTAGCGATAAGATCGGTCTCCGAGCCATCGTCAAAGGTGATACAAACGCTCGGCTGGGCAGGGTAGCGAAGAGCTTCGCCGACGTTCAGGCCGCTCCAGCCGGAGTTTTTCATCCACGCCATTTGGCGCCGGAAAGTTTCGAGCGGCAGAATGTACCGCACATAGCCTGGCTCGGACTGGCACAACTTGCGGCCAGCGAGTTCCAACTCGTGGTACATCAGGAAGACAATGCGCGACGAAGCCATATGCTTTTTGAAAAACCTTGTCATCCTGAGCGCAGCGAAGGACCTGCTTTCTTCTCAGCGCACGAGACAGCAGGTCCTTCTTTTCGCTCAGGATGACAATTCATAAGAAGCAGTTACGATTTCTTGTCGCCCATCGTCTGCGCGTGCCGGTCGAGCAGGGCGTGCAGCGGTTCGCGGAGAAATGGGCTCCCCGCCAGTAGGCCGGAGATGAGCGGATTTTTCTGGTTGCAGCGCAGTGGAGAATTGTCGAGCTTCAGCACCCAGCCTCCGGCGCTTGCGACCAGCGCCGCTCCGGCGGCAACGTCCCACTCGTGCTTTGGAACCAGCGTGAAAGTAAGATCGGCGCGGCCGGCGGCGACCAATCCGAGCTTGTAGGCAACCGATCCCATGGGACGAATGTTGAACTCGGCGGACTCGAACTGCTTCCACTCGCCGCGCTTCACTTCGCTGCGGCTGGCGAGCACGAGCGCGCCGCGCAGGTCTTTGCGCTGGCTCGCCTGTGCGGGTTTGCCGTTATAGGTCACGCCCGTTTCGCGCGATCCGAGAATGAGCTCGTCGGTTGCCGGATTGCAGATGCCGCCAGCGACGGGAATTCCATTCTCCACCATGGCGATCGAAACGCAGAACTCGGGGATGCCTTGCACAAACTCGCGCGTGCCGTCGAGCGGATCGACCACCCAGACCCGCTGTTTGTCGAGCCGAGTGCAGTCGTCCACGGTCTCTTCTGAGAGCCAGCCCTCGCCAGCCCGGGGAAGGGTCTTGTGCAGAACGGCGTCGACGGCGCGGTCGGCCTCGGTGACAGGATCGTGTCCAACTTTGTATTCGGCTTCAACCGCGCCGGGAGTAAAGCGGTTGAGCACGGCCCGCGCCGCTTCGAGCGCAGCTTGAATGCGTTCCAGAGTTTCTGCGGATGAGTATGAGGTCATTTGTGCTCCGTAAATAAGTACCCAGTACCTAGTACCCAGTACCCAAACTTTCACTGACCCGGTGCTCACTGAGAACTGAGAACCGAGAACTGAGAACCGTTTTCACGCCCACAACATTCTTGCTCCCGTCATCAGCAAAACCGTGCACAGGATTCGGCGCAGCCACAGCACCGGAACCCGCGTGCTCAGATGCGAGCCGAGCATGCCGCCGGGGATCGAGCCGATCAGCAGGGAACCCACCAACTGGGGGTCGACGTTGCCCGCCCGCCAGTGCAACAGGCTGGTGACGCCGGTCAGAATCACGGCATGGGTAATGTCGGTCCCGACCATGACTTTGGGCACGAACGAATAAAACAAAAGAAGCAACATCATGATGATGCTACCCGACCCGACTGAAGTGATGCCGACCAGGAATCCGCCGGCCAATCCGATGACACTCATGCCGGCAAACGATTTCATGGTGGGCTCGCGTTTGGCGAGATGTTCTTCAATCCGTCCCTGGAACAGAAGCAGTGTGGGAATCAATACCAGCAGCAGTCCCACGGCGGACTTGATGAAGTCGTTGACGCCGTTGCCATAGACGTGACGCCAGTGCACCAGAAAAGCCACGCCGAGGCAAGAGCCGGGAACACTGCCAACCGCCATCGCCAGAACGACTTTTTTCCGCACCGTGCCTTTGCGCAAGTGCATGAGGCTGGCGGGAATCTTGGTGAAGAAGTTGAACAGTGCGTCCGAACCGACGGCAATGATGGCGGGCACGCGCAGGCCAAAGATGAGCATGGGCAGCAGCAATACCCCGCCGCCCAGACCCGTCAACCCGATCAGCGTTCCAACGATGAAGCCGATCAGCACTTTTAGCAGCAAGAATTCCATGCCGTCTTCCGTGATGAGTTGCCAGTTCCTAGTACAGCAAAACCATGCTAAGAAGCTCAGAACTGGGGGACGGGGAGCCGTTGTCCCGGCTAATTATGCCACAAAGTCAATTTCACTAATCGACTTTATTGACATTCCTAGCTGTTGCCGTTGGCGCCGACGAAGCCTTCGCGCTCGAGGTGCAGAAGGATGGTCTGCGCCGCTTCCTCGGGGCTCAGCTTGACGGTGTCAATCACGACTTCGGCATCGGTTGGCGCCTCGTACGGATCCGAGATGCCAGTGAATTCCTTGACGATGCCGGCGCGAGCCTTGGCGTACAGGCCTTTGCGGTCGCGCTGTTCACACACTTCGAGCGGGGTGGCTGCGTACACCAGGATAAACCCGCCCAACGGTTCGATCATCTGCCGCACCGCTTTACGCGTCTCTTCATAGGGCGCAATCGGAGCGCAAATGGCGATGCCGCCGTTCTTGGTGATCTCGGAGGCGACATAGCCGATGCGGCGGATGTTGATGTCGCGATGCGCCTTGGAGAATCCGAGTTCGCTCGACAGGTTCTTGCGCACCAGATCGCCATCGAGCAGCGTGACCGGACGTCCGCCCATCTCGAGAAACTTGGTGATCAGAGCATTAGCGATGGTGGATTTGCCCGATCCCGAAAGCCCGGTGAAGAAAATCGTGACGCCCTGCTTGTGCCGTGGCGGATAGCTGCGGCGCAATTCCTGCACCACTTCGGGATAGGTGAACCATGCCGGAATATCGCGGCCCTCGTTGAGGCGCTGGCGCAATTCCGTGCCCGAGATGTCGAGCACCTTGGCGCCCTGTGGTATCTCATCGGCCGGAACGTAACGGTCCTCGTTCTGCAGATACACCATCATCTGGAACGGAACCATGGTGACGCCAATTTCGTCTTCATGCTTCTTGAACAGTTCCTGGGCGTCATAAGGACCGTAGAAGGGCTTGCCGTCAGTATCTTTTCCGGGGCCGGCATGATCGCGGCCGACGATGAAGTGCGTGCAGCCGTGGTTCTTGCGAATCAGTCCGTGCCACACCGCTTCCCGCGGTCCGCCCATGCGCATGGCGAGAGGAAGCATGGCGAGTTCAACCGTGCCCTTCGGATACTTCGACAGCAGTAGTTGGTAGCAGCGCGTGCGGACGAAATAATCGACGTCGCCCGCCTTGGTCATACCGACTACCGGATGAATCAAAAGATTCGCCTCGACTTGCTTGGCGGCGCGCATGGTCAGTTCGACGTGAGCGCGATGCATGGGATTGCGCGTCTGGAATGCCACGACCTTGGTCCAGCCCAGGCGACTGAATTCGGCGCGCAGTTCGGCAGGGGTAAAGCGCAGCGAGCGGAAATCATAGTGCGCGTGAGCCTGTAATTCTTCAATCGTTCCGCCCACGTACCACGGGTTCGATTTGTTGATGGCGTAGTCGGCGCCAGGATGCGCGGCGCTGGTGGAATTGAAAACGGCTTGGGCTTCGGCCTTGCGGTCAGGCTGCCAGACATCTTCCACGCTGAGCACGGCGAGCATCACGCCTTCGGGATCGCGCAGTGCAATCTTGCTGCTGCCCGCCGTCAGTTTCTTGGCGAATTCCTCAGTCACGTCGAGCGTGATCGGCATCGGCCACAGCGTGCCGTTCCCGAGCTGCATGTTGTGGCAGACGCCCTCGTAATCGGCACGGTTCATGAATCCGCGCAGCGGCGAGAAGCCGCCGCTCATCAGCAGTTCCAGATCGCAAAGCTGTCGGGCCGTCAGGTCCCATGAAGGCCAATCCTTCGAGTGCGCTTTCAATTCCGCGGCGCGCGCGGCTGGCACTTGCAGCTGAACAAGTTCTCCTCCGTGTGCGGCGATAAGATGACTGGTCATTGCGTTCAAAGCAGTATTCCTCCTGTACGTGTCCTTCAAACTTGTGCCTTGTCCAGATTTGGCGAAGGACCCAACTCCCAATTTTCGTTCCATTGGCCCGCTGAGGTTGCGGGCCGCCGCTTTTCAGGCGACACCATAACTCAGGACATTCATGTGCAGTCAATGTTAGCAGGTAAACCCAGCAATTCCGCTTCCTTAGGGGGATCCGATCTAGCGCGCAAATCCTTGGAACAAAGAGTCCTACAAACGAAAACTCGTGCGTGGATCGTCATTCTGCACCTGAGTGAAAAATATTGCACTATTCCATCCTCGAACTGGAATCTATGGTTCCCCTCTAAGACTCCTCCTGGTATTCCACCGAGATCACGGGTTCCGTGGCAACCTGGGGAACCCGAGGCTGAACCGAGGCCCCAGACTCCGTGACCTGAAACACACGGCCTGTCTTATAAGCCCAGAGCACTCCGATGCCATAAATCAGGAACGCCGCTCCAATTTCCATCACCAACTGGACCAGGTTCTTGGGAGTAAAGACCCTGTTTGCCAGCCAGACCACTCCAACCAGTGGCAAGTTCAGCAGAAAAGGCAACGAATAAGCCTGGCGCACGAAACTGCTCACTGGCACGCCGATCTGTTTCGCTAAATGGCGCGGCATGAAGAGGAGGAACGTGCAACACAGCGGAACGGCCGTACCCAGCGCGTCGCCCACCACCCCCAACGGCGGAACCAGCGCAATACTCAGGATCAAGTTGGCGATTCCCTCCAGCAGAGTAACTTTTGCCATGGATTGATGCTTTCCCATGCCGAACAGCACGCGCCCCGAAGCCGACTGCATGAGCATCAGAGCGAAGGGAATAATCAGCACCACCAACACCGGGTAACTGTGCGGAATGTAGCGGGCGCCGACCCAGATCCGTATGACGTGTTTCCCAAGCAGAACCAGGATTACCGTGATGGGCAGAATCAGCAGCGCACACACACGGTTTCCCGCGATATAAACCTTCCGCAAGCGGTCCAGATCGTTTTTCGCTTCCGACTGGCTCGACATGGGGACAAAAATCTGCGCCAAGCTCGAGACGAATTCCTGGGCATAGTCCACGATCCGCGCGCCGATCGAAAAATACGTAATTGCCACCGCGGACATCATTCTGCCCAGCACCAGTTCGTCGGTGCGGAAGCGCAGCCGTCCCGCCACGATCACAAGAAACGTCGTTCCGCCATAGGTGGCCATGTTGCGGAAGGATTCTTTGTCTACGTAGCGCAGGCCGAGCGGCACGGGGCAGAACCGGAAGACGATGATGGCGCGCAGAATTGAAGACAGGATGGGCAGGCCCACCGTAATCAGTGCAACTGTGATCAGCCCATAGCCGCGATTCAAGAAATGCACGATCAGCGCCGCCCGCAGCAGGCTCGATCCGATGCTCGTCCAATTCAAAATGTAAAACCGTTGCAAGCCCTCCAGCATGCCCCCGAAAACGCCCAACGGAAATCCCACGCTGACGGATGCCCCGACCAGCAGCAGAAGAATATGCGCTTGCCTGTGCATCTCGGGCGGAATACGAAACAGTCCTCCCACGTAGGAACTGAGCACCGCGGTCAGGGCCATGCTTACAGCACCGATGATGGTGTAGGTAAACAGGCTGGTATTAACGAAGCTCGCCAGCTTGCCGTTTTCGCCGGTCGCAGTGTATTTGGAGACGTAGCGAATTATCGAGGAGCGGATTCCTAAATCAAACAGTCCGTAGTAACCCGTGACCGAAAAAATTAGGACCCAGACGCCGAAGGCGGCATCGCCCAGCCGATGCAGAATGAAAGGCGACAGAAAAATCCCGACCAACACGTTCACGGCCAGCGCCGACCAGCTGGAGCCGACGTTTTTCAGGATCTGTTTTTTTTCGTACTTCCGCATCTGCTCCGGTCCGTTCCCGTTCCTCGCGCTCAGTTCCTCGCGTCCAGTTCCTGCTCTTCGCCCAGCTTCTACTCTTAAAGATATGCCGCATAGCGCAGCCACTGTTCGACCAGTTTCATCCCCTCGGAAAACCGGACCCGCGGCTCGTAGCCCAGCACCTTTCGCGCTTTCTCGATGCTGAAGAACACCGTCGTGCTCTGCGTCGCTTCCGTCACCGCGTCCGGAATGAATCTTGCATTGGCGGGCTTCGCCGCCGCGCGTCGCACGCCGAAGCGCGCCCGCAGCCGTTCCCGCTTCTCCGGAGGCAGAGCACTGACCCAGTTCCACGCCTTCTTCATCGCCGCTTCCGTTAACGGAATCTGCATCAGCATGTGGCGGAATTCCTTGCTGCGCGCCACTCGCGCCGCTGCCTTCATCGAGCCCAGCAGCAGCCCGGAACTCTTGCCCCGGCTGGCCGCGATCTCCGCGCGCGAAATTTCCCCCACTTCTGGCCTCGGTTCCATCAACGCAATGTGCGCCCGTATGAAATCTCCCCAGCTCACCCGCTCGCCATCGGTGATGAAGAAAGCCTGGTTCAGCGCGCGGTCGTTTCCCAGTCCGAGTATCATGGCGTCAATCAGATTGTCCACGTAGGTCGTATTACATGCGCCCCGCCCGCCTTCGATAAAGGCCACGCGCCCGTCGCGCAGATCGTCCATCAGCCGCGTGGACCACGCCGAGTAGGGCCCCCACACGATCGAAGGTCTCAGGATCACTACCGGCAGTCCGCGCTTGCCGTAGTTGAGTACAACTTTTTCCGCCGCTGCTTTGTTGTCGCAGTAGGCATCGCCCGTCCGGCGCAGCGGAGCTTCCTCGCTCTCCGATCCCAGAGGAGGTGTGATCCCGTAGATGGCCGCCGTACTGACGTGGATGAATCGCTTCACCCCGCCTGCCTGTGCTACCGCCAGCATGTTTTCGGTCCCCCGCACGATGCTGCTCGCGGGACCCACTCCGCAGTGGATTACAACCTTGGCCCCGCCCAGCGCTTCCCGCAGCGATTCGCGCTCCAGCAGGTCCCCCGGGCAGAGTTCGACTGGCAGGCGCGCGATCCGCGCCGCGCGATGCATTCCGTGCACCAGTGCGCGAACTTTCACGCCGGCCTGTATCATCCGTTCGCAGACGCGTCCGCCGATGAATCCGGTAGCGCCGGTCACGAACACGGTCTCGTTGCGCCAGTTCATGTCCGAGTCTCGCTGCGCCCAGTTCCGCTCGAGGTCTCGCTCCCCGCCCCAATCTCAGCCCATGGTTCCGCGATCCGCCGCTTGTGCGCGTAGCAGCTCTCAACCAGTTCCAGTACCCGGACCGCCTGCCAGCCATCCACCTCCAGCTTGCCGTGGTTCGCGATGCTTTGCACGAAATTGTCGAGTTGCCGCCAGTACGAACTGCCACCCGAAAATTTTTCCAACTGCAACGTCTGGCTCACTGGAGCGCCGCCGATCGCGCGATGGATCACCGCCACCTCCGGATTGCTAACGGTAATCTCTGCGCTGGCAGCGGAGCCGCGCACCAGCAGCCGGTTTTTCAGCCCGAAGGTGCGGCTTATCTGCAGATGTCCTGGAATCTCGCCGAAGCGGCCCGCGTGCTTCACGTCGAGAAACGCATTGGCCTCGATGCCGCTGCCCCAGTCGTCGTCCTGATAGTCGAACGCACTTACCGGCCCGAACCAGTCGATCACGCTGTCCAGCATGTGGACGCCGAAATCCAGCAGCGCCCCGCCGCCCGCTTTGGCGCGGTCAAAATAGAAGCCCGACGCGCTGCGCCAATCGAACGCGCCACCATATTGGAAGTCGTAGTTTTGGATGGAACCGAGCAGGCCCTCTTCGATGATCAGCTTAAGCAGGGGATGGCTCGCGGAAAAGCGGTGGTTCATGCCCACGGCGAGCACCAGTTTCTGCTCTTCCGCAAATTCGGTGCAGGAGCGCGCCTCTGCCGCCGTAATTGCCAGCGGCTTCTCGCACAGCACATGCCTACCCGCTCGCAAGCAATCCATATTGCTGGAGACATGCAGATGGTTAGGCAGGGCGTTAATAACCGCATCCACCTGTCCCAGCACTTCGCGATAATCCGCGACTGCCCTACATTTCAGCCCACGATTCCGGATCAGTGCATTGGCCCGTGGCAGGTCGGTATCCACGAGCGCCACCAGTTGCACGCCGGGATGTGCGCTGACAGCCGGAATGTGCTCGCTGCGAGTGATTGCTCCGCAGCCCAGAATGGCCAGCCGGATCGGCTCCGTCATTCCCGCTGCTCCCCAACGCATCGCATAGTAGATTGCGAATCTTGCGAATCATCCGCCATCAGCATACCGGAAACGCCTCTCAGCTAGCGAAAAGCCTCGCCCAGTAGAGCGCTTACCGGGTGCGAACCGGAATGTGTCTCTTGCGCGGGAGAATGCAGCTCGTATCCCAAATAAGTCATCAGATGTCCCCATTGAGCTTCCAGTTGCAAAATGGCCGATTCCGGCACCTCGGTGCGCCATCCTCCGGATTTGGCGGCCCGCACAAAAGGAATGTCCTGGCGCGTCTCCCGCGTCGAACTCCACAACAGGGCCTGCGTTTTCTCCAGCTTCCGCATGGTGCTGGCGTCGCTTCGGCGTACTGCGGTTGCGATCCGCTCCGGATCGGGATCGATTCCCAGGAAAACGGCCACTCGAGCCAATTCCTGCGCGGTATTCGCCAGCATGTCCTCGTAGCGCAGCAAAAGGAATCCGGGATGGTTGTAACGGGTTACCAGCCAGGATGCTACATTGTCTCCCCATGAGCCGTAGGGGTTGAAATCTCCTGCCATGAAACGGGCTGCATATTTTTCGAATGGATATTGGTCGTCGATCTGGCGGCGCTTGCGTTGAAAGTAGTATCCCGACAGGAGCACATCCCTCGGATCCCGAACGATGTAGATGATCCGCGGAAAGCGTGGATCGAAATACTGGTGGCTTTTGATGACCCGCGGCCGCGGCATTTTTGCTAATTCGCGTTTGGAGAGCGCCTCCGGGTCCGGCGTCAGCCGATTGATGTTGGAAAAATCCGCCGGGGTTTCCGGATACACCAGGTTGGCAATCAGAAACCGTGTCCAGGTATTGCCCGACTTTATGTAAGAAACGATAAAAACATCGTCTGGAAAAACGTCCAGATTGCGTCCTGGGTGGTGCAAGCCCAGCGCCCGCCGTGTTCCGCGGATCAGCCATTCCATCATAGGTCGAACCTCTCGCTGTTTCTGATCGACTACCTCCGGGGATCTTCGGGGGAGACGCGGCTTGTATCCGGGGGCACCGCGCCGGTTGGGGGCGTCCTACTGCTTCAAACTTGCTTTGTTCCCAACTTCTTGATTATAGATTATTGCTGAACCGGTCCCGTCCTTAGTTGGTAATGTCCCGCTAGAACCCGCTCTCTGCTTGCCTTTTCGCGCCAACCGCGCCTCCTGCAAGCTTAGAAAACGGCGGGCTGCCCAAGGCGCAATCTGCACCGCCAGCGCTACTCGCCGGCTCTTCCAGTCTTGCAACAGTGCCGCCGCCTGGCCCGCCGCGAGACGCGCTTCAGGGTATCGCCCCTCCCGCAAGTAGCGCTTCACCAGATCCATTTGGCAGAGCCCCTCAACCCGCGCAATCAGTTCCTGGATCAGTCTTTTCTGCTTTGCCGAAACCGGCAAAGTCGCCAGCACCTTCTTGTAGACCTCGATCTGCGCCTGCTTGAGGAGATAGCTATCGGCGGCGAGCCCGTCGGGGAGCATCCGGTGTTCAATCCCCACCTGCCGCAGAAGGTTCATCTTCGCCCCGCGAAAGGACATGCGCACCCAGAGGTCGAAGTCTTCCGAGCGCCGATAGCGTTCGTCGAACAGTCCGGCGTCGATCATTGCCTGCCGCGAGGCCACCACGGCCGAAGTCGTCACCGCGCATTCTTCCGTCAGCAGCTTTTCGAACGTCACCGGTGGACTCTGCGGTTGCCGCTCGAAAGCCCGGCCCACAGAAGACCGGCCGACATGCACTCGATCCTTCATGAAGTAGGAATCGCAGTAAACCAGATCCAGCCCCTGTTCCTCAAGCAGCGGAACCAGCCGAGCCAGATGCTCGGGCAAATAGATGTCGTCGCTATCGAGGCAGGCGATGTACTTGCCTCGCGCCGTGCGGATCGCCGTGTTGCGCGCCCCCGATGGTCCCCGGTTTTCCTGCCGTATGTAGATCAGCCTCTCGCCGTAGCTCCGGATCGCCTGTTCCAGCGCCTCCGTATCTGGCGAGCCGTCATTCACCAGCACGACCTCAAAATTCGGATACGTCTGCGCGAACACGGAATCCAGCGCTTCCCGTATATGCTCCGCTGCCTGATATGCAGGAATGATGACGCTCACCAGAGGTTGTTGCCGCTCATCCAAGATGCACACCCCTCCCCCAACTCTGATCCAGCAAACCGGAGTCCAACCCCGCCCCAGTACCTCAGCCTAACTGTTTGATTTTAATGGATGTTTATCGTCGGGAGGAAACGGCACTAAAATCTCTGGGCAAGCGACCATCTACTATGGGTAATTTGTTTCCCTTTCTTGCCCCTGCTCGCTTACCAACCACGCTTCAGGGCCCGGGTAAACTCCGCCACAGGCAAGGTGTTCAGCACATCTTCCTTCTTGAGCCAGGCCCGCCGCGCCTGCAAAATTCCGTAGCGCATTTTCTCCATGTGCGAGGTGTGGTGGGAATCGGTGTTGATGACAATTTTCACGCCATGCTCTTTGGCCAGGCGCAGATGAACGTCGCTGAGGTCGAGCCGGTCGGGGTAGGAGTTCAGTTCCATCGCTACTTTGTGTTTGGCCGCCGCTTTGAGCACGGCGTCAAGATCGAACTGGTAGGCATCGCGGCGCAGCAGCAGGCGTCCGGTGGGATGCCCGATCAGCGAGGTATTGGGATTGGCAATCGCCTTCAGCAGCCGTTCGGTCATGGTGGCGCGATCCTGGTTGAACTGCGAGTGCACGCTGGCGATGACGATGTCCATTTGCTCGAGCACCGAATCGGAGAGATCAAGCGCGCCATCGCCCAGAATGTCGACTTCAATCCCCGCGAAAATGCGAATGCCCTTCATCTTCTTTTCGACCGCGCGAATCCTTTCGATGTGCGCCAGTGCGCGTTCGTCGGTGAGGCCGTTGGCAAAAGCAAGATTTTTCGAGTGATCGGTTATCGCCATGTACTCGTAGCCGCGTTCCCGTGCCGTCTCCGCCATCTCTTCAATGGTGTTGCGGCCGTCGGTTTCGACGGTGTGCATATGCACGTCCCCGCGGATGTCGGATAGTTGGATCAGCACGGGCAGCGTGTGTCCGGCGGCGGCTTCGATCTCTCCAAGATTCTCGCGCAATTCGGGAGGAATGAAGTCGAGCTTGAGCTTGGCGTAGATTTCTTCTTCGGTCTTGCGCGCGACCGGCTTCGCGTCTTCGACTTTAGCGAGGCTATATTCGTTGAGCGTGAAGCCCATCTTGAGCGCGCGCTGGCGCAAGGCCACGTTGTGCGCCTTGGAGCCGGTGAAATATTGCATGGCCGCTCCGAAAGATTCGGGCGGTAGCAGGCGCACATCCACCTGCATGCCGTTGCGATGGCGGAAGCTGACCTTGTTTTCTCCTTGCGCGATCACGTCCATCAGCCCGGGGAAGCGGAGTAGGTGTTCGATGATCTTCTGCCGCGGTTCTGCCTCTATGCAGGCCTTGCCCGTGACCAGGATGTCGAGGTCGCCGACGGTTTCGCGTCCGCGGCGCAGCGATCCGGCGGGCGTAACTTTTTCGATGCCTGAAGCAGCTAGCAGATGCTCCACCAGTTTTTCCGCCAGCTCTTCTGCGGTGTCGAGCAGGAATCGTCCGGCGATGCGGCGGTAGTCTTCGATCGCCTTAAGCAGCTTTACTTCATGTTTTTCACCCATGCGAGGCAGCGTGCGGATCTTGCCCTCGCGCGCCAACTTCTCTACGCCCTCGAGGTCGCTGACCTGGTAGGCGCTCCAGATCAAAGCAATCGTCTTCGGACCAAGGCCCTGAATCTTGAGCAGTTCGAGCATTGAGGGGCGGTATTTTTTCAGGAGTTCGGCGTGCGCTTCGATGCGGCCATCTTTGAAAAGCATCTGCAAATTGGCCAGCATGCCCTTGCCGATGCCCTGTATCTCGAGAAGTTTCTTCGGCTCCTGAATCAGGTCGGCCACCCGTTGCGGCAGCGCTTCAATAGCCTGCGCCGCGTTGCGGTAAGAGCGCACCCGAAACGAGTCCTGCCCGTCGATCTCCAGCAGATCGGCAGTCTCGTAGAGAATTCCGGCGATGGCTTTGTTGTCCATTTAGAGTTCTTCCGCGGGTAGAGACGGGCCTTGACCCATCTCCCTCACACCAGTTCGATCCGCAGGTCGCGCCCAATCGCCCGCGCAGCCCGGCACAATGTCTGCAGCGTTACCGAGGCGTTGCCTGGATCAAGCAGCCGGTCCAGCGCTGCGCGACTCGTGTTCATGCGACGCGCCATCTCCACCTTGTTGATCTTCGCCCTCTTCATCGCTTTCTGCACTTGCCAAGCCAGCGCTTCTTTGAGCGCGGTGGCGCGGGCTTCCTCAAGGATGCCTTCCTCCTTCAAGAAATCATCCAGCGATGAGCCAATACGAGGGTTTTTCTTTTTCATGCCGTCACCTCCTTCATCCGTGTTCTTTGACCATCCCGACTCGCTGGCTTAAGTATGTATCAGAAATGGTACATTGTCTAGACCCTGCACGCTGACGGTGCAGGTCACGACGAAAGGAAACTTTGCCCGCGCCGTTCCCCGCGAACAGGGAATCCGGATCGCCATGTCAATTTTTCAAGCGTAGCTAAGAGGTGCGAGATGTCGCGTGCTCGCAAGGGACCTGAGGACACAGCCAGCCCGGGCGGCGAGCGCACAATACAGCTTGATCCGCAAGACCGGCCTGAGCAAAGCGACCTCAAATCAGGGAACCTTGGTCACATTGGCCGCTTGCGGCCCTTTCTGTCCCTGGACAATCTCAAACTCCACCTTGTCGCCCTCCTGCAGGCTCTTGTAGCCTTCGGTGGTGATGGAGCTGTAGTGAATGAATACATCCGGTCCATCGTCTCGGCCGAGGAAGCCGTATCCTTTGGCGTTGTTGAACCACTTGACGGTGCCTTTGAAACGTTCCACGTGCGCCCCTCTTTCTTGCGGATTGCCCCGAAAAGGCGCGATTTCGGGGTCCGCAAAAAAATGTGTACGAATTGTGCTGCTCACCGGGGGTGCTGTCAAGGCTCAGCGTCACACATCAATGTTCGCAGGCAAGGGCCGCTCGTGTAGGGCGGGCGCCCTCGCCCGCCCAGGCCGAGCGCAGCTCGGCCTCGCCTCAAAAGGCGGTATTGGCAGAACACTCCGCTGTGCCCGGTATGACCGCGGAAATGCTCGCGCTTTAGCGACCGGGGTCGGCTTTTTGCGTCTCCAATTAGTTTTTTCGAAGGCCGGCCCTCTAGCGCGCTGGTCGCGCCGTCTGAGCCAGCCACAAGATCCCCGAGATGGTCTTGGCGTCGCGGATGCGTCCATTGAGCGCCATCCGTTTTGCCTCCGATAAAGCGAAAAACCTGATTGCGATCTTCTCGTCCGGCTCGGGCTGAGCCTCGCCAGCCCGGAGACCGCGGGCCAGGTAGATGGTCATGGTTTCGTCGAGGAAACCGGGGCTCACGTAAAAATGCAGGATTCTCTTCCACTGGCGGGCGCTGTAGCCGGTTTCTTCGAATAACTCGCGCTTGGCGGCGGTGAGCGACGTTTCGCCGTCGTCGATGCGTCCGGCGGGCAGCTCCCACATCATGGACTGCGCGGCGTGGCGATACTGGCGCTCGAGAAGGATGCGCGGCTCGGCTTTGCGGGCCGCCTTCGCCGAGTTATCGAGGGCCAGATCATCGACGGCCAGAACAACGATGGAGCCGGAATGCCGTATGACATCGCGGCGGGCGCGCACGCCTCCAGGCTCCTCCACTTCATCAGTGGTGACGCTGAACACCGGGCCCTGGAAACGGATGCGGGAAGAGAGGACGCGCCCTTGCTTTAATTTCGTTCCTGCTGATTTCGCCATGACAACAATATTAAGGTATGCTGCGCCGGTGAGCCGAAAACCCATTACCGAAAAGACGACCGGAAGAACAAAGATGATTAGGAAAACAATGACCGGAAAGCCCTCCATAGCCATCGTCGGGGCCGGGAGACTCGCGACTTTTCTGGCCGTGGCGCTGCACGACGCCGGTTTCCCAATTACCGAGATCGTCGCACGCGACTCGCCGCGGTCGCGCCAGCGCGCTCGCGCGCTGGCCGCGAAGGTGGGCGCTCAACCCGTCACCGCGCATTCCGCCGCGCTGGACGCCACCTTGCTGTGGCTCTGCGTTCCCGATCGTGAGATTCGCCGCGCGGCTTCGATTTTGTCAGATCATCTGGTTGCGCGCGCGCTGCTTGAGCAGAAAGTTATAGCCCGCTTCGCCCTGCACTCCAGCGGGGCGCTCTCCAGCCGCGAACTCGATCCTCTGCGCAAAGCAAGCGCCGCGGTCGCGTCGGCGCATCCGCTGATGACCTTCGTTGCCGGCGCGCATCCTTCAGAGCATCCTTCTATGACGGGTGTACCTTTTGCCATCGAAGGTGATGAGGAGGCCGCGCGAGTTGCACGGCGAATCGTCCGCGCGCTGGGAGGAGAGAGTTTCTCATTACCCGCGAAGCGCAAAGCCGCATACCACGCGTGGGCCACGATGACATCGCCGCTCTTGCTGGCGTTCCTGGTGACACTAGAAGAAGCCGCCCGCGCCGCCGGACTCACGCGGCAAGATGCGCGCCGCAAGAGCTTGCCCATCATCCGGCAGACTCTGGCCAACTACTCGCGCCTCGGTCCGGCGCACTCATTCAGCGGGCCGCTGGTTCGTGGAGACGCGGACACGGTGGCGAAGCACTTGACGGTGCTGAAAAAGCATCCCGGAGCGCGCGAGGTTTATGTGGCCCTGGCGAGAGCCGCATTGCGCGGCCTGCCAGTGAAGAACCAGAATGGACTAAAGCGGTTGCTGCGTGCGCTTTAATTCTGATCCTTTACCGTGACCGCGAAATGAGTCATATAGTGGAGGGACGGGCGTCTCGCGAGCCTGCCCTGAGCGAACCCGAAGGGTCCAGCCGGGCGGGGACGCCCGGCTCTCCATCAGGATGCTTGGATCGACAGCAGTAACAATCACGCGGTCGTGGCACTAATTCCGAACTCGGCGACTGCTGAACAAATGCCCAAGCTTCTCTTGCTTCGTCCGTAAATATTCTTCGGTATGTTCCGTGGGCGCGACTTCGCAAGGCACGCGCTCGGTCACTTGGATCCCGGCGTTTTCGAGTGCAGCGACTTTATCGGGATTATTCGATAGCAAGCGCACCCGCTTGATGTCCAACGCCTTCAGGATCGCCACCGGCATCTGGAACTCGCGCTGGTCGGCTTTAAAACCAAGGCGCTCGTTGGCTTCCACCGTGTCCAATCCGCTGTCCTGGAGCGCATAGGCCTGCAGTTTCGCCATCAGCCCAATGCCGCGGCCCTCCTGCTGCTCATAGATAAGGACGCCCGCCCCCAGTTGGGCGATCATCGAGAGCGCCATTTCCAGTTGCTGGCGGCAATCGCAGCGCAGCGAGCCAAACACGTCGCCGGTCAGACACTGCGAGTGGATGCGCACCAGCGGCGACCCGGAGTGCACCTCGCCCATCACCAGCGCCACCGCCTCTTCGGTCCTGGTGTCGTCGCCCGATGCCGACGCCCTGGTCGCAAACCCGTGAATCAGGAAGTGTCCCCAGCGCGTCGGGAAGTCCGCCGACGCCACTTGTTTTACCTTTAAAGAACTCACCGCTAAATTATAGTCTTCGATTTCAGGTACACACCTCTGCGAGTGCTCAATCTCCCGACGGTCGACGCTTTGAGTGTTCCGCTGCGCGCGGCGGACACAGCTGCAAAATCACCTGTGGATAGGCGAAATGGAGCGACGGCTGCTAAAATCAAAACGTAAACTCGCCGCCAAAATGGGGCTATAGCTCAGCTGGGAGAGCGCATCGTTCGCAACGATGAGGTCGTCGGTTCGAGCCCGACTAGCTCCACCATATTTTTCAATCTCCATTCCGTCGGTGTGAACGCCTGAACGCCACTGGCTCGCCTCCCTGCTAAGCTCATTCTTGCGTGAATCGGAAATACGACGTCATCATTCTCGGAGCCGGCGCGGCCGGCCTGATGTGTGCCATTGAAGCCGGCAAGCGCGACCGCAGCGTTCTGGTGCTCGAACGCGCGGATCGAATCGGCAAGAAAATCCTGATCTCCGGCGGCGGCCGCTGCAATTTCACCAACCTGCACACCGTCCCTGAGAATTTCCTTTCCGCCAATCCACACTTCGCCAAATCGGCGCTCGCCCGCTATACTCCGGCGGACTTAGTGCGCCTCGTCGAAAAACATCGCATTCCATACCACGAGAAGAAGCTCGGCCAGTTATTCTGCGATCGAGCGGCCAGCGACATCACGGCAATGCTCGAGCAGGAATGCCGCGACGCTGGAGTTGAAATCCGGTGCGACACGAAAGTGAGTGCGGTGCTGAAGAACGAGTTGCTGAAGAACGAGCCGCACAAGAATGACCAGTTCACCGTGCAAGCCGAGGGCGCCAATTTCGCCGCGCCCCGCCTGGTGGTCGCCACCGGCGGGTTATCCATCGCGAAAATCGGCGCCACCTCATTTGGTTACGATCTGGCCCGGCAGTTCGGCCTAAAGATCGAGCCCCCACGCGCCGCCCTCGTCCCTCTCACCTTTAGCGAACGGGACCGCAAGCGCTGGTGCGATTTGGCGGGAGTCTCCACCGAAGTGGTTGCTTTCACTCGTAGCACGAAGCGCAGCACGAAACAAGCGTTCCGCGAAAACATGCTCTTCACTCATCACGGCATCAGCGGGCCCGCGATTCTCCAAATCTCTTCTTACTGGGACGGCAGGGAGCCCATTCATCTCGACCTTGCGCCCGATCGCAATCTCACCGCCGATTTGCGAACGCGTGGCCATCGCAACCAATCGAATTGGAAATTGCTGTTGCGAGACGTTCTGCCTCGCCGCTTCGCGGATCGCTGGCTCGAAACCTATCCTTTAGCCGGAAACTCCGATCGCGCCCTGGCTGACGCCGAACATCGACTGCATGCGTGGGAAGTGACGCCGGAAGGAACCGAGGGTTACGGAAAAGCGGAAGTCACTGCGGGCGGCGTCGATACCAACGAACTTTCCGCCAAGACCATGGAATCAAAGAAAGTGCCCGGTCTTTTTTTTATCGGAGAACTGGTCGACGTCACCGGCCAGCTCGGCGGCTTCAACTTCCAATGGGCTTGGGCGTCCGGATTTTGCGCCGGACAGGCAGTGTGAGGCAACTGGGGATTGGTAATTTGTGATTTGTAATCTCACACAATGGCCAATTGATTTTCAATTACCAATTACAAATTACCAATCACAAATTTTAAATCTCCGCGCCTTCCTGCATGAACGGCATACGGGCCAGAATTTCCGCGGCCCGCTCCAGTTGTTTCAGGTCTTCACCAGTGAAGTCTGTGCCCGCGAGCGAAGCATCCAGCCCTTTGCGCGAAACTTGTACCACTCCCATCACATTTCCTTCGGAGCGCACCACGGGAACGGACATGATTTTCTGAATCGGCATTTGCTCCTGGCTTCGATCTTCTTCCTCGGCCCCCAGCTTGACCGCTTCAAACAGGCTGACATGTTTTACGCGCGTAAAGGCATTCGACAGAAGTGGAGTGCGAGTCGCTGCGGTCCGGGCTGCAACCGCCGATCCGGTCAGCGGCAGTACGCCCGCGGATCGCAGTTCCGGGGGAAAGATAAATCGCAGACTACCCTTTTCTAACCTGAGGAGTGCCACTTCGCTGCGGCGCACATGCAGGGCGTGCGCCAGCTTCCGGCAGACTCGATCCGAACTCGGAGATTCCGAAAGCATGCTCTCCAACTCGCTGACGCTGGCCTTGGCGGCCTTGGCTGCAGAACCTTGATTGCCAGTCGATGACATAGTTGTGCTCTTGAGGCTGTCCTTAGCTATCCTGCGGGCACCAGCAAGTTTTCGACAAGTTACCAGAGTGCTCTTGCGGCCTTCCGGCACCGTAATCTTGGCCGTGTCCAAAAGAGTAACTTTTCTTATACGGCGGAACGAATTTTCCGATGCCTGGCGGCACTATTCCACAGGCATTCGCGATATAGTTAAACAGATCGTTCTTCGCAAATAGTCGGATAGCGGCTAATTGGAGTACGCGAATGTCGCTTATTCGTTACGTAAGACCATTCTTGGAATTGGGTATCTGTAAGGAGCACCGCATGGCTCGCAAGACAACAGGAAGCTCTACCACAAGCTCTACCACCAGTCGCAGCAAGAAAACCGCAGCCTCGATTCAGCCTGCCGCTGTGCAGGTTGCGTCCGAAGTTCCGAAGAATGGGAAGCCGTCCAACCTCGTTGTGGTCGATCTCCCTGTCAATCTCGAAGAAGAGATTCGACGCCGCGCCTATGAACTCTACCTGCAGCGCAGAGCGACTGCGGGCAATGAGAACGTCAACGGCGACGAGAACACGGATTGGCTGATTGCGGAGCGCGAGATCCGTTTGCGCTACGGCAATCAGGAACGGCGCAGGGCATAGCTAGCAGCGGGATCCGAGCAACGGAGTCTTACCGAGAGCTGGCGGACTTCCTACTTGGCTCTGTGCCGGACGCGATACGACCGCCGCTCGAAGCCCGACTGCTCCTGAGTATGAACGAGCCTGAGTACGAACGCGCGCCAGCCAGAGTCGCAGGCTGGTCGATGGAGTTACTGCTGTACCGCCTGAACCAGCGCGGGCCTCACCTGTTCGCGCTGAATTCCTGAGGCGTCCCACGCACCGCCCAGCGCCTTCACCAGGTAAACCGAAGTGACCATTTGCTGACCGAGCAGTTGCGTTGCCAGGCGTTCGTTGCTCAGCAGCGTGGATTGTGCGGTAATAACATCAAGGTAAGTGGTGACGCCGCCGACATAACGGTCATTGGCGAGGTTGAGCGCGCGGCGCGAGTCGGCGACCGCTGCCTGCTGAGTTTTCGCAGCCTGGTTAAGCAGCGCCAGACCGGAAAGCCCATCCTCCACTTGCTGAAATGCAACCAGCACTGACTCGCGATAATTCGCGACCGATTCGTCATAGGCCGCACGGCTGGACGCCAGGTTGGCGCGATTGCGGCCGCCATTAAAAATCGGCTGCAGCAGATCGCCACCCAGCGACCACATAGCGCTGGGAGCACTCATCAGTGTGGCAATGTCGCGGCTCTCCCATCCGCCGCTTCCCGACAGCGTGATATGCGGATAAAACGCAGTCATGGCTATGCCAACCTGCGCATTTTCGAATGCCATCTGGCGCTCGCTGGTAGCGACGTCAGGCCGGCGCTCCAGAATCTCAGATGGAACTCCGGTGGGAATCGCAGGTGGGATGGCGTCGAACGGCGCTTCAGCCATGCTGAAAGCCGACGCGGACTTCCCCGTCAGCACGGCGATCGCATGTTCGTATTGCGCGCGCTGCTGCAGCACGAGCTGAAGCTGCGTCGCCGTCGAATCCAGCAACGCGGCCTGCTGCGCGACTTCCAGCCCATTCGCGACTCCGCCTTCGTGACGGTGGTTGACCAGGTCCAATCCTCTTTGCTGGATTTCAACCGACTGCCGTACTACTCCCGCTTCGCGGTCAAGTTCACGCAAATTGAAATAGTCGGCGGCGAGTTCGGCGGTCAGCACCAGGCGCACATTTTCCAGATCGGCAGCACTCCCCTGCAACGAAGCGTTGGCCGCTTCGAGAGTGCGGCGCACGCGTCCGAATAAATCAAGCTCGTAGCTAACAGAAAACGGAACGGTAAAAACGTTCTCAGTGTCAACCTTGACGGTCTGAAGCGTCCCGCCCTCAAGCGGACGGTTGCCGGAGAGGCGCATTCGCTGCCCGCTGGGGTCGGCACTAAGTGTGGGAAAGTATGCCGAGGAGGCAATCCGCGCCTGTGCCCGCGCTTGCGAGAGTCGATCCTGCGCCGCCGCCAGCGACTGGTTTGCCTGAAGCAACTCGTACTCCAATCGGTCTAGTTCCGCGTCATGAAATATCTGCCACCACGCGCCTTTGGGAATTGCATCCTTCGGAGCCGCCGCCTGCCACGGCCCTTCGC
>JBEKFN010000011.1:0-23467 GCA_050013295.1 Terriglobales bacterium | reverse complement strand
CTTCGTGGCGTGCACTTGAACGGGTCGGAAGAAAAAGCGACAAGGATTATCGCTGGTTTCCAGACTTTCTCCGTGCTGCAATTGGAGAAAGGGAAACATGGCAAAACCAAAGTGAAACGTTGCGGTATCGAACCCCCGAAGGCCTAGCGTGAATTGACCCGCTCATGAGGGAGGACTAAACTTTCGTCCCGGAGGTGTTCCATGCGCTGTTTACTCAAGGTTGCAATCCCTGTAGAAACGGGCAATGCCGCGATCAGCGATGGCAGTTTGCCCAAGACCATCGAATCCATTCTCGCCGATATAAAGCCTGAGGCGGCCTATTTTGCCGGAGACCACGGCCAGAGAACCGGGTTCATCTTTTTCGACCTGAAGGATGCGTCTCAAATCCCCGCCGTAGCGGAACCGTGGTTTCTGGCGTTCGATGCCCACGTCGAGTTGCATCCCGCTATGAACCTTGACGACCTGAAGAAAGCCATGCCGGGCATTGAGAAGGCAGTCAAGAATTATCGCCGAGGGGCGCACGCAAAAGCGGCGTGAGCTGATTTCCTCTCCAACGTTAACAGCGCCCTCGAAAGAGGGCTTTTTTATCGGTTGACGTTCCTGGCCTGTCGATGGTGGGTGCCATGATTGTCCATGCCTTCTCGCGGTCAGGTTAGACGCAAAGCCTACCGTCGGGTAACTGGAGTTGTATGAAGTCATTGCTGTGTTGATGGTGCGAATCGACGCCGGATCTCCTCCGAGGTACGACGCAGCCACGAAACTATCCATGCAGATGCACTTGAGGGTCCAGCCTTCCGGCCAGATGACCAAAGTTCCATCCCACTTCAACCCTAAGATTCCAAAGGAATCGTTTGTGCTGGCTGTGCTTGAGACGGGGTCTTGTGGTAACCGCTGCAGCGTGGAGTGTCAAGATTGTCAAAGTGCATCACTCCGACAAAAGTTGTCAGTCGCTGTGCAATCTTTAGGATGTTGTTGCGTGATCCTAGGGTGCATATCCGAGTGGGACACTTGTCGCACCTCGGCAGCACCCCTGTTACCTGTACTGTCTTATGAAGGTGCGCTATAAGACGGACTATGCGGCTCTCTGCCAAAGGCGTCCTGCTATTACTCCTGCTCTACGTGATCGCTGCCCGTGTCGCGTTAGCGCAAGAGAAGGGGGCAAACTCCAACGGAGTGTACCGAGTTACTCGCGAGACTCCCGCCCTGCAGCAGCAGAAGCCGATTGGGTTTCGGGCGCTGACTCTGAGTGAGGGTTTGACGATTCTGGGAGTCGCGCTGGATTCCCGGCATCGCCATGCGGATTTCTCCGCCGATTGCTCCCATTTTGTCCATGGACTCTATGAGCCCGCCGGTTTCCCTTACGAATACGCGAGCTCTTCGGACCTTTACGCAGGGATCGACGAATTTCGACGAGTCGCAAGTCCGCAACCGGGCGACTTAGCCGTCTGGCGCGGACATGCTGGGGTTGTGGTCAACCCCGTTCAGCACTCCTTTTTCAGCGTGCTGAGTTCGGGCCCCGGTGTCGATTCGTACGATGCGCCGTATTGGAAACAGCGGGGACAGCCTCGTTTCTTTCGTTACGTCAAGCCGGCTCCGCCACGCGCTCTCTCCACCCCGATTCGGACTGCGAGTTGGAAGCCCACGGTCTTGGGCAAAACGAACCCGCACGAAACGTCTCCTGAAGTCCCATGGCCTGATACATCGGAAGACTCCTCCAATGACCTCGCATTCTCCGCGACGCTAGCAGAGGATCATCCAGTGCACACGGAGATAGCTCATGTTGCGGTCGTGAGTTACGTTCGGCCCAAACCCCATCAGGTGAGCACGGCCTTCTTGCAAGCATGCAACGATTCGGAGGAGACGCTTCGCGGGCGCGACCTCTTCAAGTCGGCTCAACCCTTGCTTGTGTTCGACCATTTCGAAGTAGATAAAGTGCATATCACAGGAAACCAGGGTTGGGTCGAGGTTAAGATCGATGAACTGGTTTCACTCGCGGCAGGTCAGACGGAGTTGCACAAGCGGTCGGAGCGGCAACGATGGTCTCTGAGACGCCGCGCCGACAACAAGAGTTGGAACCTGACTCCTTCGCGCCACGCAATCTACCTTCCTCAGCACACCGCCGAGCGCATCCTGGCCCACGAACTCGCACAGCTCACCGAGGATACTCCCGACAACAGCAGTCGAACTCAGGAGAAGGCCGAGCTGGCGCGACTTCTCGATGTGCTTTTCGAAGAATAGCAAACCTTCCGCAATCAGTAAGTGCGCCACCATCGTGGTCCCTCTCACTCCGGGATGCGCGATCGGACAAGAATCCTGGCCGCCATTGAAACATCCGCGGCCAACGCCGGAATCTTTTTCCCACTGCCCAATATCGAAACAAGAGGGGAAATTAAATGTGCAAGTACGTGTTACTCTGGCGCTGGACGCGCTACACAGTTACTTGCACCGTCGCCACCATCGAGTTTTTTGCAGGCCGGGAGCGCCGCTTCTGAATGAAAGGCAACCGAAACCATGGATGACAAGCATTACCGGGCCCGTATTACCAAGCGCGTCGATTTCGCGCCCGACCTCTGGATGATCCGCATTGATCCAGGGGCCGAATTCCGGTTCACGGCGGGGCAGTACGCCACCCTCGGCGTCGAGCTTGACACGCGCCGCGTGGAGCGGGCCTACTCGATCGCCTCTTCGCCCTACGAAAGGGAACTCGAATTCTTTTTCGAATTGGTACCGGAAGGCCTGACCACCCCGCCCCTGCACGATCTTCTGCCAGGAGACGAGGTGCTCATACGCAAGGTGGCCAAGGGCCTTTTTACCTTGGAAACCTCCCAGCCCGCGCGCAAGAACCACTTCATGGTCAGCACCGTGACCGGAGTGGCGCCGTTCGTGAGTTACGTGCGGACCCTGTTTGCGGACTGGAAGAAAGGCGGCTTCACCGGCGATCACAGCCTGTTTCTGCTGCACGGCGCCAGTCGCTCCTGGGAGTTCGGTTACCGAGAGGAGTTGGAGAAGTTTGCCGAGGAGGCGCCATGGTTCACCTACGTGCCTACCATCAGCCGCCCCTGGGAGGATCCGAATTGGAATGGCGAAGTCGGCCGCGTGGATGAGTTGATACGCAAGTACGCCGACCAGTGGGGATGCACGGCGGCCAACAGCATTGCATATCTGTGCGGCCATCCGGAGATGATCGAGCACGGCAAGGGCATCTTGAAACGTATCGGATTTCAAAAGGAGAATTTCAAAGAAGAGGTCTACTGGATACCGGCGAAGAAGGCTGGATAGGGCTCTCTCAGAAGTATTTGGACTCGATCACGCTGAAGCGTTGCGGCACCCAAACTCTACCAATTGCGGTCAGAGTCAGGTGCATCGGCGGCCTGCCTGAACTGATTGCGTTTGCGATAAACAATAAAAATCATGCCAACCGACATCAGGGTTGGAGGGACGATAAGAATCAGAATTCCACTGCGCAAGGCCTGAATCATTCGAGCGCCGGCGGACGCCGCCTGCGTATAACAGAGCGCGCAACTCTGGGAGAAGGCTGGGAGCGGCGCGGCGAGCATGACCAGCGCAATCAGCGCAATACCAACAAGCAGGAACGGTCTCTCGACTCGCATCTTGGTTCTTAACTTTTTGCCTGACATCGCTACCTCCATCCGCCGTTCCCTTACATAAGTCATCTTGCAAATGGTGCGCCGGTAACCATCCGGAAGCTGTCGGTCCAACCATATTGCATCCCCAGCAGGACAGAGACCGTAAAGATAACGACAAACCACAGAAAGGCCCGTTTTTCCGACCAAAGATGCATGAAGAACAACATTGCCAGCCCCGCCTCGACGATGGCGACCGCCAGCATGCGGGTGAACATTTGTGATGCGTCGATCTTCTGATAGGCAATTACGAATTGCAAGCCGGCCAGAGCCAACAGGCAAACATAGACGACCAGGTCTTTGCCGATTCCGTCACTCTTATGCGCTTCCGCGGTTGTCATAGCATTCTGCTCCCAAGCTTCCTGATCTAGTGGGCGAGATTCAAAAGGTAGACCAACGGTACGACGAACATCCAAACCAGATCCACGAAGTGCCAGTAAAGGCCCAAAACCTCAATGTCATCGGCGTTGTAGCGGCCGCCCTTGTAGCGCACACCCACAACGATTAGAGCGATTACGCCGCAGGTGACGTGCGTGAGATGCAAGCCCGTGATGCTGAAAAATGACGCCCCGAACAATGCGGTTCCCCACGGATTCTTAAAGAGCGTCATGCCTTGGTCAATGAGCTCCAGCCATTCCCGAATGTGCAACAGGGCGAAACCAATACCCAGAGCCGCGGTAATCATGGTCCAACGGAAGGCTCCGGCTTTGTCCCCCGCCCGCGCGGAGCGCAGTCCGGTCAGCATGGTCAAGCTGCTGGTCAGAAGAATGAAGGTCATCAGGGCGACGTTGGTGATGCCGGGGAACGGTCTGGGCCAGTTGGGAGTCCCATTGCGCAGAAATCCATAGGCCACCAGACACGCGGCAAAGGTCATGGTGTCGGCGATAATGAACAGCCACATCGCCAGCTTTTTTGTAGGAATCGAAAATGCCGGTCCTACAGTAAGAGCTGTGGTGTGCCCTTCCATGGTCAAATCCCCTTGGCTCACGGCGCCTCCTAATTATCGAGTCGGTTAAAGTTTCATCCAAAGCAGCAACAGCAGGTACACCCAAAGAATGCCCATGAAATGCCAGTAACGCGCGGTCGCAACCAGTTGACTCCTCTGTAGGACCGACTTATTCAGGTTGCGAATGACATAGATCAGTCCACCCAAGCCGCCCAGCACGTGCAGCGCATGTATAGCCGTCAGCAAATAGAAAAAAGAACTGCTTGGATTGGTGGCCAAATAGACCCCCTCGGCCCTCAATTGCGACCAAGCGACATACTGGCCGCCCACAAAAAGCAGGCCGAGGAATAAGGTTATGTAGAGCCAGCGTGCCGGGTCCTCAACCTGACTTTTCATGCCGCCCATGAAAGCGGCGACGCGGCGACGCGAGACCTCCAGGGTCACGCTGCTGGCCAGGAGCAAAAAAGTGTTGAAGTAGAGGATCGGCGGCAGCGGGAAGGTCTTCCAGTCGAGCGATGAACCTTTACGAACGATCAGTGCGCTGGTGAACGCGGCAAACATCATCGTAATGGCGAAAAGCACTACCCAAATGCCGGTCGAAGACGCTGGCGGCGAGTAGTCCAGTGCCACACGCAGGCCCCCATCCGCCGGAACCGGGTTTCTCCAACCGCCGTTGCCCGAGTGCCCTTCATCGGGCAAACGGTGCGAATCGATTTGCGGCGGTTGATTTATTGTAGTTGCCATAACGACCGAAACTCCCCTCAGATGCCTGTTTACGAGTTATCTTTGCGAGTTACTGCTCATCGTGCTCCGTCTTAACTTGCTCCGGCGAAGCCTGCATCACATAGTCGCCGACCGAACTCTGCACTCCGTATTGATAGGGATCGTGGTAAACCACCGGATGCTTACCGCCGAAATTGTCGAAAGGCGGAGGCGTAGCCGCGCTCCACTCCAGCGAAGTGGCCTCCCACGGGTTATCCGGCGCCGGCTTGCCCCAGAACCGGCTGTGAATCAGGTTATAAAGAAAAATAAGCTGGGCTGCTCCGGTGATTAGAGCAGCGACGGTGATGAAACGATGCACCGGGATCAGCGGCTGCAGAAAGTCATCCGTGAACGTCGAGTAGCGGCGCACATTTCCGGCCATGCCCAAGTAATGGAAAGGCATAAAGATGCAATAGGCGCCCACGAAGCTGAGCCAGAAATGGATTTTTCCCAGAGTCTCGTTCATCATTCGTCCGACCATCTTGGGAAACCAGAAGTAAGTTCCCGCGAAGATGCCGAACATGGCCGCGACGCCCATCACCATGTGAAAATGGCCCACCACAAAGTAGGTCGCATGGAGCATGATATCGATCGATGGCTGAGCCAGGAAGAAACCGCTCACGCCTCCGGCAACGAACATCGAAATAAAGCCCAAGGAAAACAGCGACGCCGAGTTGATACGCAGCTTTGAACCATAGAGGCTGAAGACCTGCACTAGCACTATGATGGTGGACGGGATGGTGATGACCAGCGTGGGGAAAGAGAACGCCAGCGAGGAGAACGGGTTCATCCCGCTGACAAACATGTGATGCCCATAGACCATGTAGCTAAGGACGGCAAGTGCGCCCATGGAATAGATCAGGGTTCGATGGCTCAGCATCGGCTTGCGCATATTGGTAACCAGGATGTGGGAGACGATGCCGATGCCGGGCACGATTGCGATATAGACTTCGGGATGTCCGAAGAACCAGAACAGGTGCTGCCAGAGCAGAGTCGATCCGCCCGAGTGCGGCTGCACCTGGTCATTGATCACCAGATTCGATGCGACAAAGAAGCTGGTCCCGGCCACGTGATCCAGAATAACGAGGATACATGCCGGCATTAACACGGCAAATGCTGTCAGCCCCATGCATGAGGTAATGAACCATGCCCATGCGCTGAGCGGGAGGCGCAGGAGGCTCATGCCTTTGACCCGGAGATCAAGCGTGGTGGTGATGAAGTTTAGTGAGCCCAGCAACTGGCCAACACAAAACAGCCCAATGGAAGTTGCCCAAAGCACCACACCCAGGCCTTGGCCAGGGCCCGCAACCGAACCCACCGCATTGAGGGGCGCATATTGGGTCCAGCCACCCAGCGTGGGTCCATCGCCGAGAACGAACGACGACATGAGGACCACGAAAGCCGTGAACGTGACCCAGAACGACATCATGTTGAATCGCGGGAAGGGCATGTCCTCGGCACCTACCTGGATGGGCAGGAAGAAATTTCCGAAGGCCGCGAACGGAGCGGTAGTGAGCACAAAAAAAACCATGATGGTGCCATGCATGGTCATCAGTTGCAGGTAATACTCTGGGGTCATCAACCCGCCCGGAGCGCCGGTTTTCGAAAGCAGTTGCAGGCCGGGGATCGCGGCATTGTTCCACGCCAGGTGGATGCGCATGAACCAGGAAAGCACCATTCCGGCAAGAGCGGCGAGCAGGGCCAACCCGTAATACTGCTTGCCGATCACTTTATGGTCCAGACTGAAGACGTGCTTCCGAATGAAACTTGTCGGAGGAGCGTGGTGCGCCGCGTGCGCTGCAACGTCGTGCATATCCTCACCTCAAAAGATTTGCCGTGATCCATTCGTGCGCGATCGCGGGACCGGAAGAGCTACTGCATTGCCGCTTCTTTCTTTATCCAGTCATCGAAGTCCTGCTGCGACATGACTTCCAGGTATGCCTTCATGTTGTAATGTCCCAGGCCACAAAGCTGGGTACAGACGATTTCGTACTTGCCGACCTTAGTTGCCGTGAAGTGTAGAGAGACATCCAGTCCGGGAACGAAATCCTGTTGCACCCGCAACTCCCGCACAAAAAAGGAATGTCCAACATCCTTCGCATGCATGAGCAGATGGATTTCCTTGTTGACCGGGATGGCCATCTCGGCGGTCACAATGTCGTCTTTGGAATCCTGATCATGGTCGAGGTCGAGACCATAGAAATTCTGCGTGCTTTCATTAATGAGCTCCGGGTGAAGCGGGCCGAAGGTTCCATCCGGACCGGGGTAGCGGAAATAGAAAGCGAACTGCCCGGCTTGTACTTGGATGGGCATGGCGTTGGCCGACGGCGGGGTGAGATACACGTTGGCCCATGCCTTGACCCCGAAGATTCCGAGGGCCAGAACTTCTATGCCCACAACCAGCAAGGCAGCAATCACCAAACCCTTGGCGCCGCCGGGAAAATTCTTAGTCTTTGCGTTGGGGCCAGGGTTCGAGAACTTCCAGATGAAAATCGCCAAAACGAACTGTGCGGCGAGAAAGGAGATCCCAGCCTCCGCCATGGTCTCTGACATCTGCTCATCGATCAGAGCTCCATGGGTCGAGATATCCTCCGGCGCCACCCAGGTGTGTCGCAGGATGGGAATCGCGGAAAGGATCGCGATTACGATAATGGTGACCGCAAAGAATTTCGCCATGATGTCCTCGCCTCGACCGGTTTCAGCTAGTCTTCATGAGTCCGTTTCAGAAGGATTGCCCGTCCTCCCCGCGAGGGACCTCACGATAAACGCCCCGCAAAACTGATGCGCTATGCCGCCCCTTGTGACGATCCGCCAAAGGATTTGATCGCGCTCGTCTCGTCCTTTTGAATATCGAAAACGGCAGACAGCCGGGTCAGTTCGAGCAAATCATGTACTCGCTTGTTCAGATTGGTGAGTTTCAATTGCCCACCCTGGTTCCGAATCGTGGTGTGAGCCTTGACTAACTCCCCGACACCAGAACTGTCGACGTACTGGACTTCACCCAGGTTCAGCACGATCGCCTTGGCGCCTTTTTCCGCCAGATCTCGAACAATCTCGCGGAGAATGACATTTCCCTCGCCCACCGTAATTCTTCCGCTGATGTCCAGGACGGTCACTCCTCCCACCTGGCGGGCGCTGGTTTGCATCTTGACGGGGCTCCGTCCTTCCATTCCGATTCCCAGCCGGTCAAGAACGGCGCACGCGGAACTCGCAAGTTCCTTTGACTCTGTCCGAACCACAATCAGAGAGCGCCCTTCTTTGAGTACTTCCTGGAAGAAGGCCACGTCCTCAGAGGACTTTTCAGCCGTTGTCGGCTGCGGCGCGTTCGCCTCTCGCGTTGCCGCCGATCCGGCGGCGGAGCCCGCACCCGCGCCCGCACCTGCGCCTGTGAGCAGCGCGGCAGCGCCGATCCCTAGCGCGAATACCGTCCCGATCCCGGGAAGAAGCAGCGTTGCCGCGACCACCCCGGTGGTCAGCCCGGCGGCTCCCCCCACGAAGCCTCCCACAAATGCGCCGAGCTCTTTCGCGATGGTTTTGGCTTCGCTTTCCGAGCGCGTTAAAAAAACGATGGATTCTTCCGGAACGCCCCGCTCCCGCAACTCCTTGACCGCCCTCTCCGCGTGATCACGCGAAGAAAATACTCCGATTGCCGTTTCCATGTACCCTCCTGTGCTATGGCTGAAGGCTCCGCAGCATCTCGGCTCTCCCCTGGCGGAGTGTCGAAAACGGGCGGATTGGCCAGCTCTCGGATTGATTTTTTACCCGAGATTTTTTACCCGAGAATTCTCACTTAGCCTTGAACGTGAAATCGGCGGTTGCCGCTGCGCCTGCCGCTACCGTCACCTTTTGGGTCTGCGTACCGTAGGTTTCCTGCCACGCAGTCACTGTATAACTTCCAGGAGGCACATTCTGGATCGTGTAGGAACCATTCTCATCCGTAGTTGCGTACGGACCCTTTACCACCGCGAACCAGCCACTCATCCACGGATGGATATTGCACTTGACGTGAATCATTTCTGGAGTTTTCCAACTCTTGACGACCGGCGCAGCCCCTGGCGGTTGCGACTGGTTCCATGGAATATTGCCGGTAAGAGGATTGGGTTCCGGGTGGATATTGTGGGCCGTCGGGTCGCTGGTCTCCACTTTGAATTCCTGGCCTACGTCCATGGCTAGCACGTGGGGAGTGTACATACATCCTTTCTGGTCAAATATGGGGACTTGGGTGGGTTTCGCGTTGAGCTCACTGGCACTCAGACCTTCGGAAATATAGAGAACAACATTCTCCAAACCGCCACCCTTGCCGACCACGACATTCTCCGAATGGGCGGGGTTGTTCGCGTGTGCCTTGTCGCAGACAGGGTCCTTTGACATCTCGATACCCTTCATGTGCGGGGCCGTGCCGTCCAGTTTGACGGTGCCGGTAATCTTGCCCTCTGCGGCCGCACTCGCCTTGTGGCTAATCGATAACGATCCAAGACCGACCAACACTAGAGTGGCTAAGATCGCAGCCCACCCACGGTTGCGTTGATGCTTCATGGCTTTTCTCCTAAGTTCGGAAGGGTTACCCTCCCAATCACTGTGCTGGTGCGTTTGGATTCACCGGTTTCAACCCCAGTTGGTTGGCAATCTCCCTTTCTTTGGCGTTGTAGGCGTTGTGCGGCTGCAGCGAGCGCAGATAAAACACCAAGTCCCAAGCCTCCTCCGGTTTAATGTTGTCGGCAAATGACGGCATGGGCGTCCCGTCCAACCCGGTCATAAAAATCTTGTAGATATCCTGATCCGTGCTTCCGCACAGCGGTCGCGAGCCGTCCGTGAAGTTGAACGGAGAAATAGGCCGCCCAAGGTCATCGGTTAGGGTTGAGGAGGAAGGGCCATTGGCCATGCCTTGGACGCCGTGGCACTTCCAGCATTCCATCTTCCGGAACACTTCTTGACCAGTCTTGACCCTGTCCGGAGTGATTTCCGGCTCAGCAGGGATCTGGATTGGCGTTCCAGCTTTCTCATTCTGCCAGCGCGGCGAAAAATGTTTGATCCACGCCACCAGGTCGGCCCGCTCCTGCTTGGTCAATGCATCCCACGACGGCATATTGGAGCGATCCAAGCCACGGCCGATGCTGTCATACAAATCCTGGTCCGTGGGCAACGTCCCGGTGGGAGTGGAGCGGCATTTGAAAATCGCGAGTTGGAAGTCACGGGGCTTGGGGTTGATCCATTGGGCGTTCTCCCCGTTGCCATCCCCGAGAGGGCCGTGACAGCCGACGCAGTACCGCCGATACGGCATGGCGGCGGCGGGGGCGGCGCCGGTTATGTTGCCAATGTGGCTGGAAGCCGCCGGCGAATGCAACCACTCCTGCTGCTGATACGTAGTGAGTTGCGCGTACGAAGCAGCGGAGAGACAGAGAGCGACAACCGCGCTCAACAACAGCGACCACTTGAGTAAGTTTCTATGCACAGTCATCCCCCTCTTTAGAAGTCAAAGTCAATTCCGAACAGCAATTCACTGGTGTTTATGTTGGTGGGATTGCCAGACGAGTTGTTAGGCCCCGTGCCGTCTTGGTGGAACAAGTTGAATTCGCCGAAATAGGCAAAGCCGGCCCGGCTGGTCATAAACGGGTTGTAGCGGTAGCCGATCGAATAGTTGTTGATGTTTCCCAAGTTGCTCGCGTTCGTCGGATTTGCTTGCTGCGACATTCGTTCCGCCTCAAAGACGGCCTTGAAGATGAGCTGCGGACTGTATACGTAGCGAGCTTCGAAGGTGTAGCCGTTCCAGGTGGGCGCCCGCGATCCCGGCGCAAGCATTGATCCCGGCGTATTGTTTGGAGGGCAGCCGGTGGTGCCGGCGGTACTCGTGCAGGTGGCGGTTCCATTGCCATCCGAAGCTATTGCGTTGCCATAATTCTGCCCGAACCATGCGTTATCCGACCCGTGCTGGGTCACAACGTTGATGTCAAAATGGGAACCCAAGTAGAATTGTCCGTAGAAGCCCACACGACTGAAGCCCTTGTTGCCAATTCCCGAACCAGGGATGGGCACCCCGCCATTCGTCAGATAGTACGTTGCCGCCTGTCCTACAAAGGCGTAGGCTCCGAGACGCTCCGTCCCCAACTTGCCCGCATCAAAGGCCTGGTCGAAGGTAAAGAATCCGCTATAGGAGTTGGCTCCGGTAATCAGGCCCACGCTCCCATCGTTCGAACTGAGTAGGGACGCCGAGACACGCGTCCGATCGTCCACCGAGTGTCCCATGTACTCCACGCCGAGCTGGTTGTCCCCCATTTGCCCGAACGTGTTTCCGTCATTCACCGGGATGAAGTGATAGGTCTGATAGATACCGCCGTTACCGGTGAGCCATAGGGTGCGTTTTTCAGAAAGCAGGTTGTTGAGCTCGAATTTACCTAGCCTGATGTTGAGCCAAGGGCTGCCTCCGATGTTATCCACGCGCGCATTGACGCTCTCAAAATGAAACGCTCCGGTGGAATCCGACGACGGAAGCACATAGAAGGAGAAATTCTTTTCCAGAGTTCCACCAGTATGGAAGTCGAGCCCGCTCAGGTCAAAGCCGGACGACGTGATTCGTTGGGCCGTCGAAGCACTCCCGCTGGTTGAGTATGTGTCCACCTGCTGAAGGCTGCTCACCCTGTGCCAGATCGGAGTGATACGGAAAGTCACCGGCCAGTAGCCGGGATTCTGCCAGATAGGAGAATCCCGATCGTTCATCAGCTGATAGCCATTGTCTCGGAACTTCAGCCCGAAGTTGTTCAAGGCGGGCCACGACTCGTGGCAAGCCGAGCAACGTAGCCCATACTTCCTGGCGAAGGCTGGTAACGCGCTCGCCGGCTGGCTGGCGCCCAAGAGCAGAAACACTAACGCGAATGCAGCGGCGAGGACGGAACTTACCCGCTGCGGCTTCGGACAGAGATGAGACTGCGCCCACATACGCATGGCTGCACTCCTCAACTAAGCTCACAAGTTTTCTTGCAAAAACGGAGGTCCCCACTACACTCAAACCAGAGCGCGCTGGGAGCGGCTAAGCATAAAGGCCCCGGCTTAGTAGCTGCAGCGCCCGACCCAACAGGTTTACGGTTGGTGGTCTAGTTACCCTACCACCCCACAGGCGCGGAATAGTACTACCGTCAGAAACGAAGTGCAAGGGATTTGTAAGATTTTTTTTACAATCTTTTGACATGCCGCCCGAGCGTGATCGGAGAAACGGCAAGTAGCGTGCTCGCTAAGCCAGTTGACAGGATGAACCTAGCGTAAGAGACTCTTGCATCGGGAATACCGGAGCTAGTCGTGATGTGGGACAAGAGTTTTCGCGGTATGGGGCTGGTTCGTTGGGTTGCGTTACACGGGGTTATGTTTCATCGAGCTGCGTCTTATCCGCGGATGACCGCAGTTTTTCTTCTGCTCACAGCGGCGGCAATCCCCTTGCACGGCCGTGAAAAAGATGTTCTCGCGTACGGCGAGGGCCTGATCCTCAGTATTCCGCTGCCGGAGCCCGAGGTGGCGAAGGTGGTGGAAGACGTGGCGCAGAACACAATTATCCGGGGAACCAAGGAATACGACAAAGACGAGTACGTCAAGGGAGCGGTCGCGGCCGCGTCGACGCCGGTTTTTCCGCAATGGACGGAGGGCGGCAAGGTTTTCTACAAGGTGCGGAAGCACGCGCTCGATCCGCGGAATTTCAAAAACAGCGGCGATCTGGGGACGCTGGCCGTGCGCTACGTGGTGCAGGTACAGGGCTTCGAAAATACCGTGCTGCGCATTGACGCTGTGTTTGTGGAGGATTTACGGCACACCATCCATCTCTCGAGCGGCTCGGTGGAAAGCGAGGAGTACAAGGACATCCGCGAACGCCTGGACGCGGTCGAACTGATGAAAAAGGAAAACGCCGAAGCTTTGCGAGCGAAACAGGATCGCTTGGCGAAGGAAAACTTCGGCCTGGGCAGTGACACGATTGTGTTGAGCACTCCGCCGCCGGAGACGCCCATCGAAAATTCGCATGGCGAGAGCCCGATGGGGGCCACGCCCGGCCAAGCGGCGGCGTACGAACTGCCCGCTCCATCGCTGGAGCAACGCGTCGCCGAGCTGCGCAGTCAGGTGGAACGGCTCGTCAAGAAGCCTGGAGCTGCGCTCAAGTCTGCTCCGTTCCACACCGCAAGCACGCTGAAATCTCTGGAGCCCGGAGTCGAAGTCCTGATTCAAATTTCCACGACTTACTGGTACGGCGTCGAAACCCGCGACGGACAGCACGGATGGATTCAACGCGACCAGTTGGAGCAGGTGCCATGACCGGGCAAGGTTTGCCAGTCGCTACTTTGCTAGTGGCTACTCTGCCAAGCGCTCGCCGAGTCCTTCGCGCCGCGCTGTCCGCATTTCTCCTGGTCGTGCCTCTAGCGGCTTCGGCGCAGAGCGGCCGCGCGCAACCAAGTCCGCAAGCAGGGCCGTATGAGCGCACCTACAGTCAGTCGAAAAGCGCGGTGGAAAAAGCGCTCAAGGAGTTGCAACCCTCCATGCGTGGACGGCTGCCGGTGCTGGAAGGATTCGCCTTGCCGGGCGATCATCCTTTGAACCAATACCGGCGCGCTTATTACCAATCTGCCGTGCAGGTGAGTTCGACGGCATCGGGTGGATCGGTGGTACGGGTGAACAGCAAGGTGACGGCCTGGTACACGGATTCAACTCCATCTCGTTCGGGATACCAACTGCTGCCTTCGAATGGCCGGATCGAATCCGACCTCCTTGACCAGCTATCCGATCTGCTAGGGAGCAGCGCCGGTGCGACGAATTCGGGCGGCAGTTCTAGCGGGAGTTCCAGGGAAGGTTTTCAGGTGACCGCTCCACTGGCGGCGTCCGGCAAGCGGTCGGCAACCCCGGAGAAAGGAGTTGCGGGCATCGCGGAACCCGCGATCTCGGCGCCGATGCCCCAGTCGCCGGAAACCGGGCGCTCGTTCTCGTCTTCATTGGAACCGGGCCTGTCCAGTCAGCCACGGGCGGAGACGAGAAATTCGCAGAACAAAGCTGCCGATCAAGCGGAAGCCAGGTTGCGGGAGGAGGTGGCGAGCTTGGAGGAAGTGCTCAAGAACCAGGCGCATCCGAAGAATCTGGTCGCCATAAAGAAAACCGGGACGCCAGTAGTTGCGTCTCCCAGTTTGGAGGCTAAGACTTTGTTTTTGGCGACCGCGCACGATGAATTTGAGATGTTGGATTTCAATGCGGACTGGGTTCACGTACGGATTTCGGGATTGTCGCGGGGGTGGATTTGGCGCACCAGCCTGGAGATGCCTGAAGGTATTTCGGACGTTCCGTTGGCGAGCACGAAGGCGGCACCGGTTGCGGTCGATCTGTTTCTGGTGTCACGCGAGGAAACTGCGCCCTTCCCGGGGGATTGGGATCCGCTCCGCGGCAAGAACGTGAAAATCATCTCGGTGCAAAAGATCCAGGAAAACGAAGCAAACAGCGGTGCGCAAGCAAAACTGGAGTTCGCCAAGTCTTTGCTCGACAAGAACTATGCGGAGCTGGCGGCCAAATCACAGGAGCTCGCCGGAGTGGTATTGATTTTCGATTCAGTCGATGGCGGCATGATTGCCCTAACCCTGCCCACGGTTCAGCAATGGAAGGCGGGCAGGTTGACCGACGCGGCCCTTTGGCATCGGTGTTATTTTGATCCGCCCGAGACCTTCAGTGCTTCCAGTCCCGCGGGCTCCAGTTCTGCGGGCAACCACTAACGGTCGGCGCTGGTTGCCAAGGATTGCGTTTGAGGCGAGCATCATGAGAGCAAAAACGTTTTGTCGCTTTAGGTTTTTGGCTTGACATTGAACCGATGACGCGGTACCAATGCTGTCTTCTGACTTTCGCTGATCCAATGTCTCGTGGGGAGTTTATTGGGGCGATGCCGGTTTGAGTTAAACCGCCGGATGAGGGCGGCAGGGGCAAACGGGCGAGTGTGGGGTCCATGTTGCAAACATTTGTCTCTCGGTTGCGCGATTACGCCGAGCTTACCAAGGCGCGCATTACGACTCTGATCGTTCTTACGGCGTGGTGCGGCTACTTCTTTGGCGCGCACCGCTTGGGGGTGTCGTCGTGGTCGCTGGGCTTGTTCCACGCCCTGTTGGGTGTGGCGCTGGTTTCGAGCGGAACGGCGGCGCTGAATGAGGTGCTGGAAGCGAACGTGGATGCGCGGATGCGGCGCACGGCGTCGCGTCCCTTGCCTGCAGGAAGGATGACCACGGCCCACGCGGCCATAGTAGGACTGGCGCTGACTCTGGGTGGTTCGGCTTATCTAGCAATCTATGCCAACTTACTAACTGGGGTATTAGTGTTTTTGACGGTGCTAGTGTATCTGGCGGCCTACACTCCATTGAAGAAAGTGTCTCCGGTGTGCACATTTGTGGGCGCGTTTCCGGGAGCGATGCCGGTGGTGCTGGGGTGGACGGCGGCGCGCGGAAAGCTGGAAGTCGAGACTCTGATTCTTTTTGCCATCATGTTCGTCTGGCAGTTTCCGCATTTTCTGTCGATCGCATGGCTCTATCGCGAGGACTATGCGCAAGGCGGCATTCGCATGTTGCCGGTGGTGGAGTCCGATGGGAAGTCCACAGTGTGGCGGATATTGGCCTATTCCGGAGCGTTGATTCCGGTGAGTATTTTGCCGGTTGCGCTGGGAATGGCGGGGCGCGTCTATTTGGTCGGCGCGATCCTGATGGGCGCGGCGCTGTTCCGTGTGGCCATGGGAATGGCGTATCCGCAACTGCTGGCAACGGCTCCAGCATCCAAACCGTCGGCTCGGCGTTTGCTGCAGGCGACGATTATCTATCTGCCTGCGCTGTTCGCGCTCATGATGGCTAACTCGGGCAGTTAGTCAGGCTTCTCCACGAAAGTCCAGCCGGCATCGAACCTAATCTTCCGATATCCTTGGAAGGTGCAGACTCTAAGCCTCGGTTTCGTTTTGCAGCAGATGGCGCTCTTTTTTCAAGCGATTGGCACCCGTGTTGCTGGAGCCGCGCTATGACGCAAAGCGCTGATGTTGGGGAACCGAAGCCGCTCTCGACGGGGTTTTGGCGTTCGCTGTTTAAGAAGCGCGCCGGCGCACCGCTTCTCACCGATCCGCTCCATTGCGATGTACCCTTGCTGCGTCACGCCGAGATTGCCGCGGCCTACACTGGCCAACGCGTGGCTGGGGATTTCTATGAATTCTTGCGGGTAGGGCGGTCGCGCATGCTGTTCGTGTTGCTGGACGTTGCCGGCCTGCGGGCAGACACGCGTGAAATCCTGATCGCCGTGCAAAAAAAGTTCCGAACCCTTGCGCCCGTTCTCTTCGCCGGAGAAGACTTCAACGAGACCACCGCCATGATCGAACTGTGCCATGAAATGAACCGCACGATTTTGCGTGGTGGTCTTCGCAGTTGTCCTGCGTTCATCGGTTGCTATAACGAGGATCTGGGGACAGTGTGCTACGCCAATGCGGGCCACACTCCGGGACTGCTTCGAGACCGCGCCGGAGTCACTCTGCTCGATGCAACCGGGCTGCCGCTGGGCTTGTTTTCGCACACGACGCAGAGTGCGGCGACCTGCCACCTTGTGCCAGGCTCGGCTCTTGTGGTCGTCTCACGCGGGCTCGTGGAAGCGAACTGCGAGGATGCCGACTGCGAGGACGCGGAATTCGGGCTGGAGCGAGCAAAGCAAACTCTTCAGGACGCGACCGTTCTCAAGGCGCATGACCTGTGCCTGAGCATGCTGCAGGCGACTCGCCAGTTCACACGGACGGCTCCCGCGCACAACGATCTGACCACGCTGGCGCTGGTGCGGAATGCGTCTCAGGCTGCGGGCTGAAATGGTGCAGTCTGAAACCCTGACCAAGGGTCCATCCTGGCCGCAGGTAATTGGAGGTTTTTCTTTTTTAGCAGGCTGCGGAAAAACTCGGGTTTTTGAGTTTGGTTTTGAAGGGGTGCGGCTTCAGCCGCACCGTAAGAGCCCGCTGAGTTGCTGCCGAAGCTGCAGCGATTTCGAGAATATGCGGCATCGGTTTCTGGTTTAAGCTGTTGGCGTCGTGTCCATAGGAGAACCCAGCGCCGGGAGCTTTGAGGAGTTGGCCATGCCGCTCTTCGACTCGCTTTATAACTTCGCGGGCTGGTTGACGGGCAGCCGTGAAGAAGCGGAAGATCTGGTCCAGGAAACCTACCTAAAGGCGTTGAAGGGATTCTCGTCCTTTCAGCAAGGGACAAACTTCCGCGCCTGGATCTTCCGCATTTTGCGCAATGCATTCCTGACTTCACGCACCGGCCTGAAGGCGACGCGGACGGTTCCGCTGGAGAGCGACGACGAGGAGACGGCCGTCGCATCTGCGACAATGGAAACGCCGGAATCAATCTTGCTGGGCCGCGCCAGCCAGGATGCCATCCAGGCCGCGCTCGGGAAACTGCCAGTCATCTTCCGCGAAGTGCTACTGCTCTCGGACGTTGAAGAGATGAGCTATCAGGAAATTTCTGAGACCGTTTCGATCCCGATCGGCACGGTGATGTCACGCCTATATCGCGCTCGCCGCGCGATGCGGGAAGAGCTGCAGGGGGCAAGCAATGGCTAGCGATATCTGGCAGCCGAAGATCGATCGCTACGTCGACGCGGAGCTTTCCGAGGAAGAGATGCGCGCGATGGATGCGCACCTGCGCGAGTGTTCCTCGTGCGCCGTCCAGGCCCTGCGCCAGATGCGACTGAAGCATGACACCAAGCTCGCGGCCCGGCGCTATGCGCCATCGCCGCAGTTTCGGCGGAAGATAGCGGACCAGGTTATAGCAAACCAGGTTATAGCAGATCAGGTTGGCGCCCGCAGGCCAGTCCCATGGCGCTGGGGATGGGCGCCCCTATTGGCAGCGGCGGTAATGATTCTCCTGGTTGCAGGAATATTTCTAAGCCGTTCGTCGGAGCAGGCGCGGTCAGAACAGTTGCTCTCCGAGTTAACCGATATCCATGTTGCAAACCTTGCCGCCTCCAGCCCGGTGGACGTAGTGTCCTCCGACCGGCATACCGTCAAGCCTTGGTTCCAGGGCAAAGTGCCGTTCAGTTTCAATCTTCCGGAACTCGCAGGCTCCCCATTTACCCTGGTTGGCGGGCGGCTCACCTACCTCGATCACGAACCAGGCGCTCACTTGATCTACAACATTGGCGCTCATCACATTTCGGTGTTCGTCTTCCGGGACCAGCCGGATCTCGCCCATGCATTCTCGACGGGGGAGTCGTCGAGGGACGTGCTCAAGTTCCACGTGGAATCCTGGAGTGCGCATGAATTGCGTTACTTTGTCGTGGGTGACGCCAGCGACGAATCCATCCACAAGCTAACCAGCATGTGGAAAGAAGCAGGGAACAGCTGAGTCGCAGCCGCTGAGGGTGACTGCGGCGCGCGCCACGAGTTCTTCAGCAATCTGTAACGGCCGCGTCTTTGTTGGCTCTGGGAGGCACGGCTTTAAGCGGCGCCCTTCCCCCACTTGCCGAGATCGATCAGGCGGCAGCGCTCGCTGCAAAAAGGGAAGTCCGCGTCCGCCGACTTTACCGGCTTCTTGCAGATCGGCAACGGAGCTTGATTTGGCGCTGGCGCGGCATAGTCGGATTGCAGAAGTCAGAGGCCAGATTGCAGAGGTGAGAAGATTTCCGCTCGGGGTGATTTTGACTTCTGCAATCTCACCTCCGACCTCTGACCTTAAACAATCTCTGCCACTAAATCATAATCGTATGCCGCGGTGACGCGGCAGCGGTGAAACTCTCCCGCTTTCGGCTCTCTTCCTTCGGGATAATCGTTCACGAAAACCTTGCCGTCAATTTCTGGCGCGTGCATCGCGGTGCGGCCTTCGAGCAGCAGGTCGGACTCGGTCGAAGTGCCTTCCAGCAGCAGATCGAATTCCCTCCCGATCAGCGACTTCTTCTTTGCCCGGCTGATCTTCTTCTGGATCGACATCAGCGATTTCCGGCGGATCTCGATCTCGCGTGTGGAGAGCTTCTTGTCCCGATCGAAGGCGCTCGCGCCTTCCTGATCCGAGTAGCCGAAGGCGCCCATCCAGTCGAAGGCCGCGTCTTTCACGAAGGCGCAAAGCTCCTCGAATTCCTTTTCAGTTTCGCCCGGGAAGCCGACGATGAACGAAGTCCGCAAAGTGACGCCGGGAATGACACGGCGCATTTTCTCGATCGAGCGCAGGAACAAGTCGGCGCTGCCACCGCGCTTCATGCGCTTCAGAACGGTCGCCGAAGCGTGTTGCAGCGGCACATCAATATAGGAACAAATGTTGTCGTGGGCGGCGATCGTCGCCAGCAGTCGCCCCGTGATTTTGTTGGGATACGCGTAGAGGAAGCGAATCCACTGCAGGCCTTCAATGCCCGCTAGCTTTTCGAGGAGCAGGGCGAGGCCGTCTTTCAGTCCAAGATCCTCGCCGTAGCAGGTAGTGTCCTGTCCGATGAGCGTAATTTCGCGGACGCCGGATTGCGCCAAGCGCTCGGCTTCGGCAATGACGGATTCGAAACGCCGCGAGCGGAACTGTCCCCGCAACTGGGGAATGATGCAGAAGGTGCAGGGATGATCGCAGCCTTCGGCGATTTTGATGTAGGCCGTGTATTTGGGCGTGGTCAGCACGCGTGGCGTGTGGTCGTCGTAAAGGTAGTTGGGCAGGTCGGCGACGGCGCCGTCCCAGGAATCGCGGGCGAAGCGCCCCTGTCCGCGGCGATGATCGCCCTCGGGGCGCGTGGCCGTGATGTTCGAAGTTAAGGTCGAAGTTAGCGTCTGCGAATTTAGAATGTTGAAGGGACTCGGCGTGCGCGGTGTTTCCGCCACTCCGGCAGCGGCCAGAATTTTCTCCAATTCGCCAGTACCAACGACCGCGTCCACTTCCGGAATGTTCTTTCGGATCTCATCGCGAAAACGCTCGACCAGGCAGCCAGCAACCACCAGGCGCTTCGCCTTGCCGCAAGGCTTTGCCTTGTGGCGGGCCATTTCGAGGATCGTATCGATGGATTCCTGTTGCGCGCTGCCGATAAACGAGCAGGTATTGACCACGATGACGTCGGCTTCCTCAGCGTTGGGAGTAAGTTCGGCGCCAGCCTGGGCCAGCATGCCCATCATCACCTCGCTATCGACGAGGTTCTTGGGACAGCCGAGGCTGACAAAACCTACCTTGGCGGGGGCAGCCGGCTCCGAAGTCGCGGATATGATTTTCTTTGCGGGCACTGGGACGATTGACGACAACGATCAGCAGGGAACGAATCTAAGCAATTCTAGCATCCTGCATTGCCGTGTTCGCACACGAGCACCTAGGAGGAAACCGCATTTCCGCCATCGGGCGGCCCGTGCTAATCTTAGGGACACAAAAAATACATCCCTCAATACTCTGGAGGAGAGATGGCGGCTAAAGGGCTCGCAGTTCTATTGGTGCCAGTTTTGGTTCTCGTTGCCAGCGCTGGGGCGCAAGACCTCAATCGTGGGACACCCGTAAATGAGATTTCCGTCACGGCCGGGCGAACTTTCGTCAGCACCCAGACGATCCTGAATCCGACCCCAGACAACCCCAATCCCCACATTCATTTCGGAAACCGGGCGAGCTTCGATGTGGACTACGCCCGCCTGCTCATGAGCCATAGGATTTTCGGACTGTATGCGGAATTGCCGGTAGGGATCTTTTATCATATGGACCTAAACACCTTCGAGGACAAGATTCCCCAGAACATTTCGGCGCTGTTCATGACTCCATCCCTGCGCATGAACATTTTTTCCGGCCAGGCAGTCACTCCGTGGGTTAGCGCGGGCGGCGGCTACGGACGATTCTGGGAATCCTCGAATCTGGTTTGGGGCGGAACGAACCCTGGGCCGGGCGGCACCAATACCGGCGTAGTCCAGTTCGGAGCTGGATTGGATGTGTGGCCGTGGCGTAACTGGGGTGGGCGGATCGAAGCGCGCGATTTCTACTCCAAGGCCCTGTGAGCGTTGATTCCTGCCGGATTACCACTCAACCCATTCATTCCAGACTAATTAGCGAGAGGTGGAAGCACTGCAATAGCAACTGAATTGCCTGGTTTTGGTGCAACTATGCCCAAACTCTGCCCAACTTCAGAAGTTTGAGCATTCCGCTTTTCGTCCAACCGTGCGGCTGCGTCTGCAAGGTCGGCTTCGTCCGTGATGTCGTAGCGACGGAACACGGATGCAGTCTTGTGTCCGCTGATTTTCATCGCCACCGACTCCGCTATGCCAAGCCTGCGCAAATTGCGCACGCCTGTACGCCGGAGATCGTGAAAGAACAGTTTGGGCACGTCTGCCCGTTTACAGACGACACGCCAGCGTTTGCGGAAAACCTTCACAGGTGCGCCGTTTGCACGTGTAAAGGCAAAATCGTCCTTTTGCTTTCCGGCAACGCAAGCACTGAGCAACGTGAATACTTCCTGCGTCATCTTGACCGTGCGCCCGGCCCCGTTCTTGGTGGAACCAACCTCAAGCCGAATGGTGCTGGACGTGAGGTCAATCTGCCGGACGCGCAAGGCCAGGAGCTCGCCTTTGCGCCATCCGAAGTTGTACGCAACGGCCAGCAGCGCTCGGAGCCATAAGCCTTCTTTGGCGCACTCCGACGCTAACCGGCTGTACTCTTCGTCTTTCAGGAATCCCGTGCGCGTGTTCGATTCGACTTGCATGGGGATATAGGGCACGGTTTTCACTTTCGGCGGCGTCGATTCCAAGGCGAGATTGAAGGCTCGCTTGAGAATCGAAAGTTCCCGGTTAATCGTGGCGGGCGCGGCTGTTTGCTCGCGCCTCATGTCGCTGTAGCGCCGAATTCTATCGGTACCAATGTCAGTCACCCGCGTCCGTGTGAAGAATGGCTGCAGATGCAGCGTCCAGCGCGCTTTGACAGCATCAATGGACTTGAGTTGCTTCTCTTTGTACTCGCTGAGTAGATCCGCGATCAATTCATCCATTCGGACGTTTTCACACGGAATATAGGTCTTCGTCTCGACTTCGGCGAGCCTTCGCTTCAACAGTTTTTGGGCGGCCTTATGGTCAGTCGAAAGGCTGCTTTCTCGCCGAGCGATGCCCCGGTCATAAAACTTGATCCAGAAAACAGAACTGCCGTTCTGGAAAATTGAACCACTGCCGCGTGCTCTCTTCTCTTGCTTCTTCATTTGTGAATTCTCCTTCGTCGAAAACTTGAGCACAGCAGCCCTGCAAAGGAGATTGCGACTGTCACCGGAACGGCGATAATGGTGGGAGCCACGTTTCCTCTCTTGTAGGACACTGTGGTCAGTGTCGGGCTCGGTGTTCTCGCACCGGCCCGGCACGCTCTCAGTGTACGCCTGAAATGACATAAATTCACCGGGTTTCCCTCGCTTGGCAACTGCGACAAAAGAGTTCGGAGCATCCGAAGCTTCTTTGTTTTGTCGGGCAGCATTCGGGCTGAGCCCTCCCGGAACCCGCGTTACTGCTGATTTTCTAATGGCTCTCGGGATAGCTAGTCCCCGTGCTCCTTCAGGCTCTCGTGCGTACTCCGCTTCCAATTCACCCGGCTTTGGGCGGACAGACTCTAAAATCCCTCTGTGCTCATGGAGCACAGGTTCGCCCGGCTTCTTTCTCTTCGCTGGCCTACCGAAGAGCCGACAAAACCTCAGCGACAGCTCAGCGCTCCTCTGGCGGCGATATTCGTGTGCATGGGTCGGGCAGCAGGTCACCGCGGCCCGGCGCTGACGATCTTCCGGAATTGGCTCTCGGCGGAGAATGCAGAACGTTTCCACAGCGAACCTCACTCCAACCGGATTTTGCTTCGCTCAATCCAGCCGTCTAGATCGGCGCGGTCAATCAACCATGGCGCGTGACCGTTCTCTGTAAGCCGGATAACCGGGATTTCTCCATGCTGGCAGAGCGCGCGCAGCGTTGCGGGAGAGACGGACAGGTACTCACTCGCTGGCCGCAAGCGCAATAGCCGTCTCGCCGAGTTGTCCCGCTTCGTCATCGGGTTCGCTGTCCTGCCTTCTGTGCTGCCATGCAATCGCTGGCTGTGCGGTTGATGATTGCCAGTTGCGCCTTGGCTGACGCATCGGTGACGCCAAACTCGCGCGCAAGACGGCAGGCGAAATCATGAAGCAAGTTCACCGCCTCGCGATG